>NZ_RZTA01000003.1:0-121604 GCF_004023115.1 Mesorhizobium sp. M6A.T.Cr.TU.017.01.1.1 | reverse complement strand
TGCGGCCGCCTGTGGCGGCGTTGTCGGCGTGGCCGCCGGCAGCAACACCGCCAGCCCGGTGAGCGGCGGCCTGGGCGCCGGCATCGCCGGCACCTACGGCACGCTGACGCTGAACGCCAACGGCTCCTACAGCTATGACGGCTTTGCCAACGCCGTGCCGGCCGGCGGCGCCACCGACACCTTCGTCTACACCATCATGGACGGCGACGGCGACCTGTCGACGACGACGCTGACCATCACCCTGTCGGACGTCAACAATGCGCCGGTTGCCGCAAACACCCAGAACTGGATGTCGAGCGATCCGGCACAGCAAACTTTGAGCACGCCGAGCTATCCCGACGGATATCCCTTGCTGGTGACTATCCCGACCGATGCGGATGGCGATAACCTCATCGTCACCGCGACGGGGACGATCCCCACAGGCACGTTCTATTTCGATGGCGTCACCTACGTCGCCCTGACGGCCGGCACTGTGCTCTACGATCCGGCCGGCGGCATCAACCTGCTGGACGACCTGGTCTACAGGCCGACCGCAACGGTAACCGACACCGTCAACGTCAATCTGTCGCTGGACGTCTTCGACGGCACCGCCCACGTCACTCAGACTGTCGGCATCCACGAAGTCCCGCCGACCAGCTTGCCCAGCGATACCGCACAGGTGGGTAATGGTAACAGCCCGCTCACCTCCGGAAACGACCAGACCCAGAACCTGAGCCTGTCCCAAGCCACGGTAAGCGCCATAACGGCCGATCCTCACGGCTCGACAGTCGTAATCTACACCGACTTCCAGGAGTCGCCCTTCGTAACTCCGATCCCGCTAGGGGAACGCAATCCAGGCGTCTTCGGAGACGGCAGTGCGGGATCGCATCGCGAGCAGGAAGTTCAAGTCGAGATCAGGATCGGAGCGAACCGTTTTGCAGTTGTTGAAGACGATCTGACTGCCGGAACATTCGAGCAGAGTTGGACCTACGACCCGGCCACCGGCCTGATGAAGGCGACCGTCGACTATGACCATATCTTCCTTCTCGACGGCGCCGGGGTCGCAACGACGACGACGCTCGCGGACTATCTGATCGCAAATCCACCGGCCGCCGGCGACACATGGACACTTTCCTATTTCGACAATGATGGCGGCAACTACCAGGCCCGCGCAGTCAGATTCGAATTCTTCTCCCATGATCCAGGCGATCCTGGAATAACGGTGAATGGCGATGCCACCTTGGCCGACCAGATCTATGGCACATCCGGTATCGACCATCTCAATGGCAATGGCGGCAATGACGTCATCATAGGCAGGGGAGGCAATGATTTCCTCAGCGGCGGTGGTGGCAGCGATCTTATCAGCGGTGGCGACGGCAACGATCTCCTTGTTGGAGGTTTCGGCCAAGACACAATGACTGGAGGAAACGGTGCTGATACGTTCAAACTCGACCAGTTGGACATCAAGGATCTCATCTCCGACTACAGCGGCGCTGGCGGCCAGGGCGACGTGATCGACCTGACGTCGTTGTTCGACACAGCCCCGGGGGGAGCCAATATCGGCGAGTTCGTGAACTACGATGCGGGAACCGGCACGCTAAGCGTCGATGCCGACGGTACGGCCAACGGCACCAATTTCGTGGATGTGGCCACGCTAACGAACGTGCCGGTGTCCAGCACAATCACGCTGCTTTATGACGACGGAATAACCCAGCATACGACCACGGCCAATGCGGTTTAGGGGAATAGTGCAAGGGCTAGGTGCTATGCTATAGATTCGAATGGTAGAGGGGAATTCATCATGAAAAAGTCTGCAAGACTTCTGGCTGCCGGTGCAACACTGTTCCTGGCTGTTGGATCGACGGGGTATGCCGCCGACATCATCGAAGGTCCGTCGGTCGATTATTGTCGCGTCGTCGGCACGTCCAACCTGGTGCAGACCGACAACATCGTCGATCTCAAGAACCAGGTGGTGCAACTGATGGACGAGTCTGTCGCCGTCGCCAACAGCTCGGAATGGATCCATTCGTCACGGCCTGTCTTCGTCTGGGCCTCCGAGGCCAAGGTCGCCTGCGGCAAGGCTTACGGCTATTTGAAGACAAATTATCGCGACGAAGACTACCTGAATAAATGCGAGTGTTTCCACGACCGCATGGTCGAGTACATGAACTGACCAAAAAGGCGGCGACGCGCGGCTGGCTGACAATGATTGCCGACCGAACATTGCTGCGGGCGATCGCCGGAACGATCGCCTTGGTCGGTTTTGACCTGCCTGCCATGCATGCGAGCGCGGGTGCGTCGGAACAATCCACTAGAGTACAAAGTGCCTTGCCCGAGCGGTTGCGGCCGACGCGCTGCGATGCCACCCAGGAATGGACGAGAGAAACGCTGAAGGCATTTGCGACCTGCCAGTCGTCGATCTACGGCCTGGAGCCGCGGCTCGCACACGCCGTAATGGAGATCGAAAGCGGGTTCGATCCCGAGGCGCGCGGTGCCGACGGAGAAGTCGGGTTGATGCAGGTCATGCCCGCGACAGCACGAATGCTTGGCTTTCAAGGCCCGCTCGAAGAGCTGAGTGCGCCGAAGACCAACATCGCGCTGGGCGTCAAATATCTCGCGCAGGCGAACAGGCTCGCCGGCGGCGACCTGTGCACCACCGTCATGAAGTATCGCGCCGGGCACAACGAAAGCCGTTTCTCGGCACTTTCGGTCCGCTACTGCCAGCGCGCGCGCTCGATCCTGGCAAGGGAAGGGTTCGAGGTTGACGGGCCGTTGCCGGTGGCAACATTCGGCTTTTCCACATTTTCAGCAGGAGGAGAAGACAGCGCCCCTGCCGCAGGAAAACGCGTGTGCGTGCGGCGGGTGTTCGTGCCTGGGCCGCGATACATGAAATGCGCCGACTATCGAAATGCATGGCAAGCCAGACAGATCAGGAAGCTCAGAGCCCGGCTTTTTGCAGGCTAAAGAACCACAAGACGGCGCAACTCAGCCGTGACATGACTGGAAGATCAGACCGGGAAGTGACCCGGCGGCACATAGGGTGGAAAATCATGGAAGCTGGCCGACAGGTCCTCTGGCTGCGGACGAGGGCAATCGCCTTTGCGCTCGCCGTGACATTGTCAGGTTGCCAGTCGAAAGGCAGCATTTCCGAAGTGCTCGATCCGGCTGCAATCGCCGCACCCGGAGTGCAGAATGACGCCGCAGTTGCGGGCCGATCCCAGGCGACGCAATCGATCGGCAGTGGTTCGACGAAGATCACGATGCTGCTGCCCTTGTCCGCCCCTGGAGCCACGGGGGAAACCGGCAGGAAGATGCTCGATGCCGCAAAACTCGCAATGGCGGATCTTGGCAATGGATTGCTCACACTGACGGTCGAGGACACGCAGGGCGACAGTGCACACGCCAGCGAATTGTCGATAAAGGCGATCACGACGGGAGCGAAAGTCGTCATCGGTCCGACCGAACTACCGGCGGCGCAGCATATCGCCAAATTGTCGGGACCGAAACGGCCGCCAGTGTTGGCACTTGCCAACAATTTCACAGGCGGTCCCGGCGTTTATGCCGTGCGCCTCAGCGAGGCAGACAGCGCGGCTGCGGGCGCCGCAGGCATCGCGGCGAAAGGCAGCAAGAAGTTCGTATTGCTTGTCGCAGCTGGCTCGAACGGCAGTGCCGTTGAAAAGCGGGTCGCGAACAGCCTAAGCATCTATGGCGCAACGCTGGCGGTCACTATCCCGTACTCGGCAGGCGACGGCGGCACCAAAGCGGTCACCGACATGGGCTCACTCGTGGATGCTCCGGACGCCGTCATTGTCGCCAGCGGAGACGACAGCCCGCTGCAAATCCTTGCCGCCCTGAAATCCAAGGGTATCCCGGGAAGAACAATCGCTGTGGTGGGAACAAACCGCTGGCTGGAACGCCCCATCGGGCCGCTGTTTGAAGGGGCCTATATCGCCACGCTCGATCCGCGCGAAACCGGACCAATCGCCGACCGCTTCAAGACTACCTATAACTATCAGCCCGACGTCAATGTCGCCTACGCCTATGATATGGTTGCGCTGACTGCTGGGATCGCCAGCGCGGTTGGACCCGATGGCTTCAGCAAACAGGTACTCGAAAATCCGAGCGGGTTTCGCGGATCCACAGGTCTATTCCGGTTTCGCGCCGACGGATCCAGCCAGCGATCGATGCCGTTCTATCGAGTTGAAAAGGGTGCGCTCAAATTGGTTGCCAGATCGACGTCGGGTTTTTGACCCGGCGCGAACCCGTAGGACCTTTTCGAGCTGATGGGCAGGCCGAGCCGCATCCCCTTGGCTGTCGCGCTCGCAAGCCTGGAGCTTCTGGCCGGGCTCCTCCTGATCATTCAGGGCGGGGCTTTGCTTTCGGTCGACCGGCCTGTTCCTGCGCCGTCTCAGGGTATTCGCGGCAAGCAGCTAACCCGACCGGACGCAACCGTTTTCGACGCTCATCGGCGAGAGCCGGCACGCAAGATTGCTCAGGACCTCATCGCTCCGCCACAACTTGATTCTTCGGAAATCGAACGGATCGAGCCCCGTCCGCCACTCAGCGAACTCAGTCTCGCCGTGCCCCCGAAAACGCCGATGCCGCAAGACTGGCGGGAGGTCCTGCTCTACGCTCCGATTGCGAGTTCGTCCGCGATCTTCCAATCGATGGGACGGACGGTGGTCATCAGCGGGGTCCAGAGCATTGCCACGAACAAGACCTGTTCCTTTCATGACGTCGTCTGGCCTTGCGGCCACCGCGCGCGCGCAGCTTTCAACTCCTGGTTGCGCCAACGTGCACTGAATTGTTTCGTACCGCCGGAAGTTGATCGTTTCGCTATCGCCGCCCCATGCAGGCTCGGCAGGCAGGATGTCGGCGCCTGGCTGGTTTCCAATGGCTGGGCCCTGTCATTGCCGGGCGGTATCTACGGCAAGGCGGAGATGACAGCGATGGATACGGAGATGGGTATATTCGGCCCGCCTCGATAGTCAGCTCGCCTTTTGAGCCCTCACGGAACCGTACTTGCCGAAGCTGGAGCACGATCCCCGAAAGCGGAATCCGGTTTTCGGAAACGATCATGCTCAAACAAAAAAGAAAGTGCCCCATCCCGATTTTATCGGGGCAGGCTCTAGAGCGGCATGCTGATACAGGCGGTTGCCTGCGCTGCTGGTTGTTCAGCCTGCGCCGACACTTGGTTTGTTAACTGTTGTCTTCCATCTTTCTCGCGGGCAATTCCAGCTTCATCTGTGAGTCAGCCAGAGCTCCTTCAGCCCGATCGATCAAATTGTATTGGCTTTTGAGACCGAATTTGTAACTTGCCGGCCTTATGCCAGCCTATCTGACAGGAGATCGGTTAGTGACAAAATCGACGGCGAACAGCTCTGCCCAGGCGTGGAAGAGTATCGCATGGCTGACGCTTCTGGGGACCGCCGGGAGTTTGGGTTTTTCGCTGGCCCTCAACTATCTGCTCCTGTTCGCCGATGGGCTCACGCCGTTCGGACGCGGCGTTGTCACGGCAACGCTCGTCCCCCTCGCCATTGGGCTACCGCTTTTCCTGTTGATCGGCTGGGGTCGGGTTGAGATCCGCCGCTATCGGCAAGAGCTGAACAAGTCAGCGACCTACGACGGCCTGACGGGCTGCTTGAACGGAACGGCTTTTACTTCGATCATCGAACGCAGAGTAAAGAAGCCATCTGAGCATGGCTCTCGTTCGGGTGCCTTCCTGGTCATCCATCCCGAACACCTTCGATCCATCAACCTGCGATTTGGTATTGAATGGGGCGACGAGGCCTTGCGGCTCATAGCCTCGACCATAAAGTCATCAGTGCGCGAGGAGGATCTGATCGGCCGCATAGGGACATCGATCTTTGGGGTATTTCTACCTGGTGCCACCGAAGAAGACGCCAAGGAGGTCGGTGAACGTATCCGGGCGCGCGTTGCGCAAGTCTATTTCGCGCCAAAAGGGGCGGAGGATGTCCTGAGCATAGGCGTCGGAGGGGTAGTCTTCGAGAATGAACTCGCGTTTGACGACATGTTCCGGTCCGCCGAGCAGCTGCTATCCAGAAATGGAACCGACTTCGAACTGTCTCGTCTGCCCAGTTGACGATCGCTTGCAGGGCGGCAACTTGCTCCGGCTGCGGTGTGAATGGCCTGCAGGACAGGCCAAGGCGAACGACGACGAGGACACACCCCGATCGCCCCAGGCGCAGCCATCCGCGAGAGTCGCCTCCACCAGCTTTTACACCCTTAGTTGGCAGCCGACAGACCGCCGGAATTAAACAACTTAAAACTGAAGGTTGCATGCCTCAGCCGCTACCCGACATGGTACTTGCGCCACCCCTAAAATAATGAGATGTTGGTTCGGGGTATTGAGTATCGAGTATTGGGTTGGGGGAGCCTCTCGGCTGTTGTCAGTTCCGGGACGCTTTGAAAAAACAGATGAACGTTCTGCAGGTCCTGGTGGGGATACTCACTACGTCGTGCCTTGTTTCGATCTCGACGTATTGGGCAACGGGTTCAATCGGCTGGGCGATCATTAGCCCGATAGTTTTGCAGGTCGGGTATTTTGTCTACATGCTCTGGACGGTCTACGGCGCAGAAGCCGCAGAAGCTGATCCGGGACCCGAGAGCGTTGGCCCGCTCGACCGCAAAGATGGTATCTGGCTCTAGCGCATGATCCACGAACCGAAGGTCGGCGTCGCCGAAAATCGGAGTGGTTTTTTGCCAGGGCCCAAGGCCGGGTGATGCGGCAGATCAAAGTGCCGCAGCGCCGTTGCGTGCAGGAGGATAGGCGAGGGGTTAGTGGCTTCGGACTTGCATGGCCATTGAACTGTGATGCCCCGCTGGCATGCTGTAAGAGCGGTAGCTGTCGCCCCAGTTCCTCAATGACGTTGTCGGGATCACCATAGTTTCAAAGTCTTGGTGAACCTCAGCCGTGAGCGAGCCCGTCGCGCAACCCACGCCAATCACATACGCCGGCCGGTTTTCGCGTCGAACAGGTGGGCGCAGGCGCGATCGATCTCGATCCGCACCTGCGCGCCGTGCTTGAGCGGAAGCCGCTCGCGGAACAGGCAGGAAATTTCCTCACCGGCGCAGTCGACCTTGGCGAAGATTTCCGAACCCGTGGCTTCCAGAAGCGTGACCGTGCCTGGCATTCCCCCGGCGGTTGCGCGGATATGTTCGGGGCGGATGCCGTAGACAAGTTCGCGTCCTGCAGCATCGGCCGGGTGGGCGCCTTCCGGCAGCGGCAGGATCAGCCCACCGGCGCTGCGGAACACGCCTTCCTCGATGCGGCCGGCAATGAAGTTCATGGCGGGCGAGCCGATAAAGCCGGCAACGAAGAGATTGGCCGGCTGGTCGTAGAGGTCGAGCGGCGCGCCGATCTGCTCGACCAGGCCGTCATGCAACACGACTATCTTGTCAGCCATGGTCATCGCTTCGATCTGATCATGCGTGACGTAGATGGTGGTGGTGCCCAGCCGCTGGTGCAGCGCCTTGATCTCGCCGCGCATCTGGACGCGCAGCTTGGCGTCGAGATTGGAGAGCGGCTCGTCGAACAGGAAGACCTGCGGGTCGCGCACGATGGCGCGACCCATGGCGACGCGCTGGCGCTGGCCGCCGGAGAGCTGACGCGGGTAGCGCTCAAGCAGCTTTTCCAGCCCAAGGATGTTGGCGGCATTCCTGACGCGGCCGGCGGTATCGGCCGGATCGGCTTTCTTGATCTTCAGGGCAAAGCCCATATTGTCGGCCACCGTCATATGCGGATAGAGCGCATAGTTCTGGAACACCATGGCGATGTTGCGGTCCCGCGCCCGCAGGTTGTTGACCATACGTTCGCCGATGGCGATCTTCCCGCCCGAGATCGTTTCAAGTCCGGCGATCATGCGCAGCAGCGTCGACTTTCCGCATCCCGACGGGCCGACCAGGATGACGAATTCGCCGTCGGCGATGTCGACGCTGACGTCGTGAATGATCTTGGTGGCTCCGAAAACCTTCTGCACGTTGTTGATTGTTACCGATGCCATTGGATTTCTCCGGAAAAGAGTGATGTCGAGCTATGCGGCTTCAGCCGCCCTTGACCGCTCCGGCGGTCAGCCCCGCGACGATCTGCTTTTGCGCAAACATGGTCAGGACCAGCACCGGCAGCGTCACCACAAGTGCTGCGGCGGCGAGCGGCCCCCAACTCACCTGCTCATAGGAAAGCATGTTGTAGACGGCGACCGGCAGCGTGCGTGTCTCACGGCTGGCGAGCACCACGCCGAAGACGAAGTTGTTCCACGAAAAGATGACGGACAGGATGAAGGCGACAACGATGCCCGGCTTGGCGATGGGAAGAGCGACCAGCCGGAACACCTGCCAGGAGCTGGCGCCGTCGATGTTGGCCGCCTCTTCCAGCTCCATCGGCGTGGTCTCGAAATAGCCGATCATCACCCAGACCACGATCGGCACCGTCACCACCAGATGGATGATGATCTGCGGCCAGAGCGTGCCGAGGATTCCGATCCACTGGAACAGCAGAAACAACGGGATGAGATAGGATAGCCCGGGCGTCATGCGGGCGATCATGATGACGACCGCCGATTTTTCGGCCTTGAGCCGCGCTATGCCATAGCCGGCCGGCACGCCGATCAGCAGCGCCAGAAGTGTCGCCGTGCCGGTCACCAGAACCGAGTTCCAGAGATAGAGCAGGAAATTGTTCTCCTCGAACACCTTTACATAGTTTGACCAGGCGAAACGTTCGGGAATCAGGATCGGCGGATAGGCGCCGTTGTCGATCTCGAATTTCAGCGAAAGCGAGATCATCCAGAGGAAGAACAGGATCGCCGGCGAGACAATGACCAGAGCCGCGAAAAACAGCCCGATCTGGTTGAGCAGACGTGAGCTCATCTATTTGCCCTCCGCGTCGATCCACTGCGAGCGCTGGCGCAGCATCAGGAGGATGAAGGACAGCGCCACGATGACGATGAAGAACACCACGGCCATCGCCGAGCCATAGCCAATGTCGTAGTAGGAGAAGGCGGTGTTGTAGAGGTAGATGTTGATGGTTTCCGACGCCGTGCCCGGCCCGCCCTGAGTCATTGCAAAGATGATGTCGAAGCTCTTCAGCGCATCGATGGTGCGAATGATCAACGCGATCATCAGGAACGGCGCGATCATCGGCAGAGTGAGGTAGCGGAACTGCTGCCAGGCATTGGCACCATCGATCTCGGCGCTCTCGAAGGGCTCGCGCGGTACCGAGGCCAGCCCGCCCAGCACAATCAGCATCACCAGCGGCGTCCACTGCCAGGTCTCGACCGCAACCAGCGAAGGGATGACCGTTTTGGCATTGAATATCCATTCCTGCGCCGGGATGCCGACCAGCGATAGAAGATAGTTGAGCACGCCGAGCTGGGGATGGAACATCATGGTCCAGACCAGCGCGACGGCAACGGGCGTTGCCATCATCGGCATGACGAAGACGCCACGCAGCAGCCCACGCAGCGGAAACTTGGCGTCGAAGATCAGGGCGGCGACAGTGCCCAGGAACATTGGCGCTGCCACCGACAGGGAGGTATAGGTCAACGTATGAACCAGGGATTCCCAGAATCGCGGGTCGCTGGCCAGACGGAGATAGTTTTCCATCCCGGCAAAGCTCCGCGACTGGCCGAGCGTCCAGCGGTTGACGCTCATCCAGAGCGTGAAAGCCCAGGGAAAGACTATCACGGCGCCAACGACGACGAGCGCCGGAACGACGAAGGGCCAGTAGTTGGGAGCCAGCCGGATCGTCTGGCTCCCTTCAATGGCTTGCGTCGCTACCCCGGTGCGTTCAGGGGCGATGGCAGACATCAGCCCTGCTCGCTCCTGTCGAGCACCGGCTGGAACTGTTCGGTGGCCTTCTTCAGCTCTTCGGCAGGATCAGCACCAGCAATCATGTTGGTCAACGCCACGCCGTAGATGTCGCGAAACTCGGTGACCGGGATGATCACCGGCAGCGCCAGCCGGCTGATATTGCCCGAGCCGACGACGGCATCGAGCCAGCTTGCCGGCATGGTGACGCCTTCGCGCACCTTGGGGTCTTCCAGTATCGACTTGCGGAAAGGCACGCCGGCGCCGGCCTGAAGCAGGCGCGCGCCCATGGCCGGGGAAACCGCCCACTGACAGAAGAGATAGGCAGCTTCCTTCTTTTCGCTGGAAGCGGTCACGCCGAGGCCGTCACCAAACGTCCCGGAGGCATGCGCCTTCGGGCCCTTGGGCATCACGCCATAGCCGACCTTGCCGACCACCCGCGACTTTTCGGGATTCTCCATCGGCGGAGCAAAACCCACGCCATCGAACCACATGCCGATCTTGCCTTGCAGAAAGGCGGACTGCGCTTCAGCCCAATTGAAGCCGGTGACGCCAGGAGGGGCGGATTTGGTCATCAGCCTCTGGTAGAGGGCGGCGGCCTCGATCGCCTCGGGCGTTTCGGTGCGCAGCTTTCCCTTGTCGTCGAGCGGCGTCATGTCGTAGCCGAGCATCAGCGATGTCCACACCGGCGTGTTGGCATTCTTGAGGCCGCGGGCGACGAACCCGAACGTGTTGGTCGACGGATCGGTCAGCGCTTCGGCGGCGGCGACCATCTGCTCAAACGTTTCAGGGTATTTGAGGCCCTTGGCCTCGAACAGCTCCTTGTTCCAGTAGACGATCCAGTAGTCCACCGAGAAGGGCAGCGAACGCAGCACGCCCTGACTGTCCTTGGCGAAAAGCATGCCGGCTTCGGCGAAATCGCCTTCGACCAGCCCAGGATCGGTCAAGGTCGGGTCGGCGAGATAGCCGGCGATATCGGCCAGCCAGCCACCCTTTTCGAACTGGCGCTTCTGCACGTGATAGCTCAGATGCACGACATCGAAGCTCGGTTTGCCGGAGCTGAGCTCGATCACGGTCTTCTGCCGCTGCTGCTGTTCCGGCGTCGCCTCGGCATTGACCTTGATGCCGGTCAGCTCCTCGAATTCGGCGATATATTTCAGGATGGTGTCGCTGCGCGGGCTTTTGACCAGATTGACGTCGAGCGTCGTGCCGGCAAAACGCTTCCAGTCGACGCTGGCGGAAAAGCTCGGGCGAAGGCCCGCCAGGCCCGCGGCGAGCGCCGTGGTTCCTGCAAGGACTTGCCTTCTTGTTGGCTTGAACGGATTGGACGACATTTCTTCCTCCCTTGGGTTGCTGTCGTTGTGGGTAGCTCGCGGCAGCCGCGAACCATACGTCCTCAAATCTGGAGCGCCAACCGGCGCGCATTGTCGATATGCCGGCTGATCGCCTCGACCGCCTTTTGCGGGTCGCGGCTCTCGATCGCCTCGATCACTGCCAGGTGCTCATGCATCACCGGCACGACGCGCCCGTCGATACGGAAACGCTCCTGATGGATTAGCCTGATCTTTACCGAATTGACCAGGTACGCCTTGGCGATGATCTCGTTGCCCAGCGCATCGATGAAGGTGTCGTGCATCGCCCAATCGATGTTCTGGGCCTTGGCTTCCATTTCCGGCGTCGGCGCCTGCGACAGCGCTTGAGCCAGCATGTCCTCATGTTCGCGCCGCAGGCGGGCGAGCTCGGCGTCGGACGCGTTGACGGTGAATAGCGCCACCGCTTCGCGCTCCATGAACAGGCGGAACTGAAAAGCCTCGCGGATCAGGCTGATATCAATATGGGCGATCTGCATGCCGCGCTGCGGGATGGTCATCAGAAGCCCCTCGGCTTCGAGCCGCGGCACGATCTCGCGGATGGCGCCAAGCGTCAACCCGGTAAAGGCAACCAGTTCGCGCTGCGACACGAACTGTCCCGGCCGCAGATCACGAGCCAGCAAATGCCGCGTGAAGCTGGCATAGGCTTTTTCCCTGAGGGTGGCCGGTTCGCTGCTGTCGTCCATTTCAGCGGTTTCTTCCTTGCCGGTCAGGCCGGCTCTGTCGCAAACAGCCTGTCATAGGCAGCAGTAAGCTGTTGCCGCCCCTGCGCAGCGATCGGCTCGAGTGGCGGACGGACCGCCAGCCAGCGCTCGTCGCCGGTCTTGCGCGCCACCATGACCTTCACCGCCGGGGTGACCGGATATTTGAGCAATTCGAGCACGAAGCTCTCGACGCGGGCGTCGTCGCGCCCGTCCTCGGCCATGGCGCGGATTTCACCGGTGACGAAATTGGCCATGCCGGAAATGGCGCCTTGCCCGCCCTGGCGCGCACTTCTCGCCAAATGCCGCTCGTCGCCGATTAGAATCACCAGGTCGCCATGGGCCTTTAGCAACGCCTCGCTATAGCTCCAGTCGCCACCCGAATCCTTTACACCGGCGATCACGCCGGGGAAGGCCGCACGCAGCCGACCGATCAGGCTAAGCGGGAGCGGCACCATGGTGACAGAAGGGATGTTGTAAAGCAGGACACCGCGAGCCAGCGGGCCGAGCGCGGCGAAGACGGCGGAAAACCATCCGAACAGCCCGTCCTCGCCGACATTCTTGAAGTAGCTCGGCGGGGCCAGCAGTATGTTGCGGACGCCGAGCTGCAAGGCGTGCCGCGCCTGTTCGGCGGCGTCTTCGGCCGCATCGACCAGCACGCCGGCGACGAGCTGATGCGCCGCAATGCCGGCGGCAAGCATGGCTTCGGTGACAATCCGCCGCTCTCCAGTCCCCACCGAGGCGCCTTCCCCCGTGGTGCCGAAGAGCGTTGCGCTGCTGCAGCCGGCGCTAAGGCAAGCCTGGGCTTGCGCGACCATTGGAGAGATGGCGATTTGCCCGGACGCATCAAAAGGCGTGGTGAGGGCAACCGAAAGACCAAAGCGCGAAGCCACTGCTATTTTCTCCAGATGTCGATCTGTAAGCACTGCTAACACGCTAACATGTTAGTTGTAAATTGCAGCAGTGTCTTTTTCGAAACGCTGGCGATATCGAGAGTCGGACATGAACAGAGAGGTTTCGCGCGTGACGCTTTTCGGCGGTGCGACCAGCACACCGCCCAGGGCCGATCCGCCCTACTGTCCCGTCGCGCCTGCGTAGATGTCGAGGACACGGGTGATGCTGCCGATCAGAAGGTCGTGCGCGAAAGGTTTGATCCGGCCTGCCGCAACCTCGGCGTCGAGCTGCCCCAGATACTGGCTGACAAGAGGCCGGGGAATGTCCTTTTCGCCCAGCACATCCAATAGCTTTTGCGTGGCGCGCTGCGCGTCCGGCGTCGGCCAGTAGTAGCGGATGCGGTCGCTGAACGAGAAATGCCGCTGCACGCGCTGCTCTTCCGGCGTGGCCGGATAGTATTTCTGCCAATTGGCCGGCGACGCCAGCATGATGCGCTCCATCGCGACAGGCAGGCTTTCACGCGAAGGGTCAGGCGCGAGCACATCGGCGATGTGGCTGAGCCCGTACAGCGCCTCGCGAAGCGCGAAGGTCAGCCAGGGGCCGACCTTGAGGATGGCAAAACCATCGCGCACGAGAGCGTTGAGCGCTTCGGCCGGCTGATAGTCGGTCGAATGCGCCTCAAAAACGAATTGCGGCATGCGGTCGAGCACCGCCACCAATTCAGTCGCCTTGGCCGGCGCATAGGGCACGATCTCGGCGTTGCCGAACTCGACACCAGGCTGGACGACGACGCCGATCGCACGGCCAAAAGCGTCGTCGAGGCCGGCGCGGGAAAACGCTCGGGCGTGTACCTCTACGGTGCGCAAAGCATCGTCGGGCGCCGTCACATGCAGGTGGTCGAGCGCCTCCAGCGCACCGCCCGGCACCGGCACTTCGGTGCCGATGACGTAGACCGGTCTTTCGCCGCCTGCCCGCTCGACCGCCGCCTCGGCGATTGCGGCAAGTTCGGCCGCCCGCGCGGCGATGGTCTCGTCGGCAAGCACGGCAGGATCGTCGGCGCAGGCCATGCTCGTATCCAGATGCATCTTGGTGAAGCCGGCGCTCGCATAGGCATCGATCATCGCCGCGGCGTTCTTCATGGCGGCGGCAGCAGCCATGTGTTTCCACGGATTGGGTCCAAGATGATCGCCGCCAAGGATCAGGCGATCGACCGGGAAACCCGCTTTCTTCGCATGCGCCTCGACGAAGCTGCGGAAGTCGGGCGGCGTCATCCCGGTGTAGCCACCCTCGTGGTTGACCTGGTTGCAGGTGGCCTCGATCAGAACATCCGCATGCCGCGCCGCGCCATGACGCAAGGCGGCCTCGATCACCAGCGGATGCGCCGAGCAGACCGAGGCGATGCCGCTTTTCTCGCCTGCAGCGCGCCTCGCCGCAATGTTTGCAAACCTCTGCGTCGCGGCACTCACTGCATGTTCTTCCCTGTGGCGATGAAGGCTTCGACCGCTTCAAGCGGGAAAATGCCCTCCATCGGTCCCTTGCGGGTGACAGCGAGCGCACCGCAGGCATTGGCAATCCGCATTGCGTCTGCGGGAGCCGCCCCGCGCAACCAGAACGAGACGAAAGCAGCACCGAAGCAATCGCCCGCGCCGGTCGGATCGACCTCGTCGACGGCAAAGCCGGGTGAGGCGACCGTGCCGTGGCGATCATGATAGGTGGCGCCCGCGGCGCCTTTCTTCAGGACGATGCAGGACAGGCCACGGTTCAGCAATTCGTCGACCGCGCCCTTCTCGTCCTTGGCGGATGAAAACAGGAAGAGCTCCTCACCGCTCGGCAGGAAGATATCGGCTCGCGCCAGCACATGGTCGAGCGCCGTGCGCATGCCGGAAGCCTGCATGATCTCGCGGCGGATGTTCGGATCGAAGGACACGGTTCCACCCCCGGCCTTGACAGTCTCGATCGCCGATAGCGCCACCGCGATGGCGCGGTCGGAAAACAGCGACGAGCCCATGACATGAACATGATCGGCACCGGCCAGCAGCTTTGTTGCCGCCGGGCCGCTCTCGATCAGGCCGGAGGCGCTGTTGCGGATGTTGAAGACGAAATGCCGGCTGGAATCGGCCCGGTAGGTGACGAAGGCCGTGCCCGTCGCATGGCCCGTGTGAACCGCGATCGCCGACACGTTGGCGCCTAGTGCCCGCAGCCGCTCGATATTCAGCCTGCCGAAATCATCGTCGCCGACGGCGCCGATGAGGCCGGCCGGCTGGCCGAGCGCCGCCGCCTGGCCGATGAAGATGGCGGGCGCTCCGGACGGGTAGGGTCCAAGCAGCGGACCAGGCTCGAGAAAGCTCTGGCCGATCCGCTCGGCCATGATCTCGACGAGGATCTCGCCGGCGCTGACGAGTGTCTTCATCCCGCTGAACTCCTCCCGGCGTTTTTTCGGGTGATACGACTTTCGAATTCGCCTTACCGGAGGTGATAGGACTTGTGCTTTTTCGCGTCAATTAATAAATTTACGCATGAAAACAGATGAATTTGTTCGTAAACTTTCGACTTGCGGTTGCACGCTGGCGCGCCGTATGTAGGGACCGGGCTAGCGCTGGAGCGGCGCGAGGGATTTGATGTCGATGACACACAAGACGATGGAGGATTTCGCCCGCTCTTGCGGCGTCTCCAGGCCAACGCTGTCGAAATATTTCGATGATCCGACCAGTGTCAAGCCGGCGACACGGCAGCGGATCGAGGTTGCGCTGCGCGCGTCCGACTACCAGCCCAATCTCTTTGCGCGCAACCTGAACCGAAAGCGGACCCGCAGCATCGGCATCGTGGTGCCGACGGTCGCCGATCCCTTCTATTCCGAAATGGTCAGCCGCATCGAACTCAGGCTGCGCGATGAGGGCTACTGGCCGATCGTGATCTCCTCGCATGGCTCGCGCGAGCTCGAAGTGGAAGCGACACGAACCATTCTTTCGCTGAAAGTTTCCGGCGCGTTGATTGCGCCGCTTGGGCTGCGTTCGGACCACCGCACGCTGGAGAAGCTTACACAGGCGATCCCAATCGTCTATTTCGATACCTATCTCGAAGGCAGCACGCCGTTCGTCGGCAACAACAATGCCCAGAGCGTCTCGACGATCGTCGAGTATCTCACCCGCTCCGGCGACGCGCCGGTCTATTTCGACATCCCGCATGTCAACCACAACTCGCCAGAACGAGTGAACAGCTATGTCGCCACCATGCAGCGGCTCGGCCATGAGCCAGTCATCATCGGCAATACCGAAGACTATACTTGGGATTTCGAGCGGATCGGCTACGAGCAGATGGAAAAGATGCTCGGCAATGGTGGCCTGCCGGGAAAGACCATCCTGTGCGCCAACGACCGTCTCGCCTTCGGCGTGATGGCTGCCGCCTATTCGCAAGGCCGCAAAGTCGGTCGCAGAGGCGATTGCGACCTGCGGGTCGCGGCCCATGATGATCATCCGCTAAGCCGCTATACCTGTCCTGCCCTCACCACCATGGCGCAGGATTTCGCGTCCATGGCGGGACGCAGCGTCGAGACGCTGCTGACCTTGCTGGACGAGGACGACGCGGCAGTTGCCCCCAAGGTCAGTCTCGACGCGACTCTGGTCATGCGTCAGTCGGCCTGAGCGTTCCAAAGGCAGGATCGAAGCCGCGCCATGCGGCAACCGCTGCGCCAACCGCTTGCCTCGCCGCCGGGCCGTGGCGGCCCATCGAGACGAAGCTGTGTATCTGGCCGGGCGAGCGCCGCAGCACGACCCGCACGCCGTCATCCACCAGACGCTTGGCATAAGCCTCGCCTTCGTCGGCGAGGATGTCATGACCGGCGATTGCGACAAAAGCCGGCGCTATGCCGGCAAGGCTTGCGGCCTTGAGCGGCGACACGCGCCAGTCGTCGATATCGCCGGCATCCCTGATATAGTGTTCGCGGAACCAGGCCATGGTCGCCGATGTCAGACCGTAGCCCTCGGCAAAGCGGCGATAGCTGTCTGCCGCCTGCGAGGCGTCCGTGTTCGGATAGAACAGCAGTTGCGCGGTCGGCGGGTTCTTGTCGCCGCGCGCAAGCAGGCAAAGCACGGTGGCGAGATTGCCGCCGGCGCTGTCGCCGGCGACAGCGATCCTTCCTGCATCGATGCCGAGATCGCCCGCGCCGTTCTGCATGAAAGAAAGTGCAGCGCGGCAGTCCTCGATCGCCGCCGGAAATTTGTGCTCCGGCGCCAGCCGGTAGTCGGGCGAGACGACGGCGCACGCCGCCATATTGGCAAACCACCGGCAGATCTCGTCATGCGACTCGAGATTGCCGATCACCCAGCCGCCGCCATGCAGATAGAGCAGCGCCGGGGCAGCGGCCCCGACCGCGCCCTGTCCGCGATAGATCCTGAGCGTCAACGAGCCGCAAGGGCCGGCGATGGTGCGCTCGGTCAGTGAGCCGACCGGCTTGCGCTCGCCCTGGAGTGCCGGAAAGTCCTGCTCATAGGCGCGGCGCGCCTCTTCAGGCGTGCCGCTTTCGAACGGCGGGGCTGCCGCTTCTCGCCCAAGGTCGAGCACATGCCGGGCCTCTGGATCGAGCAGGGGCGAAAGCGAGGTCGTCATCGTAAGTGTCCTCCGATATCAGGCAAGCAGGCTGGCCGCTTCGTCCTCCTGGAGGAGCGGTGGCTGACCGACCGTTGCGTTGACGGCGACGGACTCGCGGCTCTCTCCCGAAGCGAGGATCGCCTCCATGATCTCCAGCACATGCAGCGCAAGGTCGCCGGACGCCCGCGGCCTTCTTCCTGATATCAGCGCGCGCGAAAGATCGGCAACGCCGAGCATGCGGTAATTCGCGCGGTCGGGCGCGGCGAAGGGCCAATTGCGCGCGCCGTAGAGTTCGCTGTCACTGGGAAAATCGGCCCAGTCGGCCCCACGTTCCGACAGCGAGACGGTGCCGCCGAACGTATCCGGATCGGGCAGCCTGAGCGAGCCTTCGGTCCCATGCAACTCGATCGGATGATTGGAGTGCCTGAAGACGTCCCACGAGGCACCGAAGGTGACGGTGGCGCCCGAGCGAAACTCCAGCAGCGACAGGACGTTGGTCGGCGTGCCGACCTTGAAGCTGGTGTTCCTGTAAGGGCCTTCGGCGGTGATCAACCGCTCTTCCTGGCCCCGCGTTGCCATCGCCATCACGCGAGCCACCGGCCCGAGCAAATTGACCAGCATCGTCAGGTAATAGGGGCCCATGTCGAAGACCGGTCCGCCGCCGGGCTGGTAGTAGAATTGCGGATTGGGATGCCAGTGCTCCATGCCACGCCCCATCATGAAGGCAGTGCCGGTCACCGCGCGGCCGATCGCGCCGTCGTCCATGAGGCGGCGTGCCCGCCGTCCGGCGGCGCCGAGGAAGGTGTCCGGAGCCGAGCCCAGCAGCAGCCCGCGCTCCGTCGCCTCGGTGACAAGGCGGCGGCCGTCTCTAGCCGAGGTCGCCAGCGGTTTTTGGGTGAAGACGTGCTTTCCCGCCGAAAGCGCCGAAAACGAGATGTCGAAATGCGCCGCCGGGATGGTCAGATTGAGGACGAGATCGATTTCGGGATCGGCCAGAAGCGCATCGACGCTGACTGCCCGGATGCCATATTCGCTGGCACGCAGGGCCGCCATATCGGGCGATATATCGGCGCAGGCGCGCAGTTCCACCTCACCGAACAGAGCCGCATTGCGCAAATAAGTCATCGAGATGTTGCCGCACCCGACTACGCCGATGCCGAGCTTAGCTCCTGATTGTCCTCGCATTTTTTTTCTACCTCCCAACGCCGTGAATCATTGCACCGGCAACGGATCACATTCGAAAGCCGCTTTACAGCATTTTAAATCTTGACGCGCGTAAAATTTTTCTGGAACATGCGCAAATGCTGGCTGGGGAGGCTGCCAGCGCAAGGAGGAGAGAAAATGACTGACATCAAAAAAGGGCCGGTCTCCGGCTCGAAGCCGGTTGCGCATGTGACGATCGCCGACCGCCGGCAGTTTCTCATTGGCAGCGCCGGACTGCTGGGCGCGGCAACACTTGGGCTGAGCACCGGGCTGGGCGTTCGCCGGGCTCGCGCACAGTCGCGCGCCGAAATCAGTTTCGCCAGTGCCGCCTTCTTCGGCAAGGAGACTTTCGGCGACCTGATCAAGGCCTTCAACGAATCGCAGGACCGCATTCTGGTCAAGAACATCGAGCTGCCGCCGCCGAGTTCCTCGACGGAGGTCTATCAGGGCCTTGTCCAGCAGCTTGCCCGGCGCACCGGCACGCCCGACGTCTTCAGTCAGGACGTGATCTGGATCGCCGGCTTCGCCGCCGCCGGCTGGGCGCTGCCGCTCGACGAGTACTTTCCGGCGGACAAGCGCAGCGCCTACTTCTCCGGAACCCTCAACGCCTGTACCTATGACGGAAAGCTGACCGCCCTGCCCTGGTTCATGGATTCGGGCATGTTCTATTACCGCAAGGACATGCTGGAAAAGCATGGCGGCAAGGTGCCGGAAAACTGGGCCGACATGGCGACCATCGCCGCCGCCGCGCAGAAGGCCGGCGATGTCGACTTCGGCTATCTCTGGCAAGGTAAGCAGGCCGAGGTTCTGGTCTGTGACGCGGTCGAGATCATCACCTCCAACAACGGCGCGATCCTTGCGCCCGACGGCAAGTCGTCGCTGATCAACCAGAAGGCGGCGGTCGACGCGATCCAGTTCCTGCACGACAGCATCAACGGGACCAAGATCAGCCCGCAGGACGTCCTATCCTGGGACGAGGAGCCCTCGCGTCAGCCATTCACCTCGGGCAAGGCGATGTTCATGCGCAACTGGTCCTACGTCTATCCGATCGCCCAGGACGCCAAGGCCTCCCAGGTGGTGGACAAGGTTGGCGTAGCACCATTGCCGTCTTTCCCCGGCGGCAAGAGCTCGGCCTGTCTCGGCGGCTATCAGCTCGGCGTCAACGCCAACTCCAAGCAGCGCGAAGCCGCGATCGAGTTGCTGACATGGCTGTCGTCGACCGAAACCCAGCACCGCATCGCCCTAAACTTCGGCCTCGCGCCGACGCGCCCGGCGCTGTTCCAGGACGAGAAGATCAAGACCGAACAGCCGTTCATGGCGAGCCTCGAGAACGTGTTCACCGGCGCCACCGCCCGACCGATCACACCCGAATACGCCAAGGTGACGCTGGCCTTGCAGTCCGGCATCTCCAAGGCGCTGGTCTCGGGCAATGTCCAGGCCGAGATGGACGCGCTGGCGGCGCAAATCGACCAGATCGCCGGCTGAACCGATGACCGCGGCGGCCACTGTTTCTGGCATTGGCCGGCCGCGGCTTGGCAAGGCGCTTCCGGGCGCTGTCTGGGCCTTGCTCCTGCTGACGCCGGCCTTCGTGTCGCTGGCGTCGGTTTCCTTCTACCCGATCATCAACGGGCTTTATCTCTCGCTCACCAACACCTCGCTGATCACCCAAGAGAACGAGTTCTCGGGTTTCTCCAACTATGTGCAGCTATGGGGCGACGCTCAATTCTGGAATGCCTGGTGGCACACGATGTGGTTCACCACGGCATCTACGATACTGGAGACGGTCATCGGGCTCGGCATGGCGCTCATCCTGTGCGAGGCCTTCAAAGGACGCGGCCTGGTTCGCGCCGCCATGCTGGTTCCCTGGGCGATGCCCACGGTGGTCACCTCGAAAATGTTCGGCTGGCTGTTCGACGGTCAGAACGGCATCATCAATTATATCCTGCTTCATGCCGGGCTGATCGACCAGAACATCAACTGGTACGGCTCTCCCGACACCGCGATGACCACCATCATCATCGCCGATGTCTGGAAGACGACGCCGTTCATGGCGCTCCTGCTTTTGACCGGGCTGCAGACGGTGCCCAATTCGCTGATCGAGGCGGCGCGCATGGATGGTGCGAAAGGCTGGATCACCTTCTGGTACATCCGCCTGCCGCTGCTCATGCCGACCTTGCTGATTGCCGGCCTGTTTCGCGCGCTCGACGCGTTTCGCGTCTTCGACCTCGTCTATGTGCTGACCGGCGGCGGTCCGGCCGATTCGACCGAGACGCTGTCGACACTGTCCTACAAGGTGCTCTTCTCGACGCTGCAATTCGGCTATGGCTCAGCCGTTTCGACGGCCATGTTCGTCACCGAGGGCATCATCGCACTGGCGTTTTGCCTCTATCTCATCAGGCAGATCAGGAGGGCGCAATGAAGGACACGCGCTCACCGCTGCAGACCATAGCCATCTATCTCGGCGCGCTGCTGATCCTGGTCTGGTCCGGCGGCCCGTTCATCTGGCAGTTCTCGACATCGTTCCAGCTCGACAAAGCGCTGACCTCGGGCTCTCCATCGCTGATCCCCGCGCCCTTCACGCTTGAGCACTACTACAACGCCTTCATCGAGAAGGATTTACACCGCTATGTCTGGAATTCGCTGGTGGTCTCGCTGGCCACGACATTCCTGTGCCTCTTCGTCGGGTCGCTGGCCGCCTTCGCGCTGTCCAGACTGAACGTCAAGGGCCGCTTCGGCATATTGATGGTCATCCTTTCGGTGTCGATGTTCCCACAGATCGCGCTGGTCGGGCCGCTCTATCTGGTGGCGACCAATCTCGGCCTGCTCGATACCTATACGGCGCTGATCATAACCTACCTCGCGCTCGGGCTGCCGCTCGTCACCTGGGTGCTGTTCGGCTATTTCGAGACGCTGCCGCGCGAGATCGACGAAGCGGCGCGCATGGACGGCGTCAGCGTTCCCGGCCTGCTCTGGCACATCATCCTGCCGATGTCGCTGCCGAGCCTGGTGACGACCGGCCTGCTCGCCTTCATCACCGCCTGGAACGAGTTCCTGTTCGCTCTCGCCTTCACCTCCAACATCGATCGCCAGACGATCCCTGTCGGCATCGCCAACTTCACCAACCTCTATTATGTGCCCTGGGGCGACATCGCCGCAGCTTCGGCGGTCGTCACCGTTCCTTTGATCGTGCTGGTGCTATTCTTCCAGCGACACATCATCGAAGGGCTGACCCAAGGTGGCATCAAAGAATGAGCGGCATCAAGGAATGAAAGGACGATCGTGAAAGACCTGAAAGTCGGCTGCCAGACCTTTACCTGGGAAATGCTCGGAGACCGGTTTTCCGGTGGCCCCGACGATCTCTTGAAGGCGATCGCCGATGGCGGTTATGCCGGCATCGAGATCACCGACACGATGATCGGCCGCTATGTCGACAGGCCGGCGGAATTCGCCACGGCACTGAAGTCGGCCGGCCTCACCCTGGTTTCCTTCGCCTTCGGCTCGGAAAGCGGCTTCACGCTGAAGGAGAAGATCGGCACCGACCTCGAGACCGCCAAGCGCTGGATCGACTTCGCCGCCGCCTTTCCAGGCGCGCTGGTTTCGATGGGCTCGGCTACCGTCGTGTCCGACGGCCCGCGCGACGACAAATTCGCCATCGCGGCCGACGTCTACAACAAGGCCGGCGAACTCGGGCGCAGGGCCGGCGTCAATGTCACCGTCCATCCGAGTTCCCATCACAACACGCTGCTCTTTGACCGTGCCGATTATGACCGGATTTTCGGGCTGGTCGATCCGTTGCTCGTCGGCTGGGTGCCCGACACCGGCCACATATTGCGCGGCCACGCTGATATGGCGGATACGCTCACCACCTATCGCGACCGCATCCGCTATGTGCATCTGAAGGACGTCGACGCCAGCGGTACATGGGCTATGCTCGGCAAGGGTGTCTGCGACACGGCAAAGGTGATCGACATCGCCGGTGCCGCGCCCAACTTCAACGGCTGGCTGGTGCTGGAGGAGGAATCCGAGACCGCTGCCGCCGATCCAGCGGCCGCCGTCAAGACCAACCGCCAGACCATGCGCGGCTACGGCGCGTGAGGAAGAGACCATGATCCTGAAGCAAGACCGTCGCCTTCGTGTCGGCGTGCTCGGCTGCGGGCCGATCGCGCAATTCGCCCATCTCGAATCCTGCGTGAAGGCCAGTAATGCCGACCTCTATGCGATCTGCGATGCCGCCCCCGATCTCTTGGCGCGCATGGGCGCGACCTATGAACCCGAAAAGATGTATGGCGATTACGATGAGATGCTCGCCGACCCGCAACTGGAGGCGGTGATCGTCGCGACCTCGGACGCCTATCACGTTCCGATGTCGATCAAGGCGCTCGAGGCCGGCAAGCACGTGCTGTGCGAGAAGCCGATCGGCGTCTCGGTCGAGGAAGGCGAGATGCTCGCCGATGCGGTCAGGCGCTCCGGCAAGGTGCTGCAGGTCGGCCATATGAAGCGCTTCGATCCGGCGCTGGAAGCGGCGCGCGATTTCGTCCGCGACGAGATGGGCGAAATCCTGGCGCTGAAGGCCTGGTATTGCGATTCCACCCATCGCTACACCAACACTGATGCGGTCCAGCCGCTTCCCGTCACCAGCAAGCTGGCAAGGAAACCTGGCGGCAATCCGAAAGCCGATCTCAGGCAGTATTTCATGCTCGCGCACGGCTCGCACCTCGTCGACACGGCGCGCTTCCTGTGCGGCGAGATCGTCGCCGTGCGTGCCCGCCTCAACGAGCGTTTCGGCGCCTATTGCTGGTTCGTCGAAACGGAGTTCGCCAACGGCGCGCTTGGCCATCTCGATCTCACCGTGGCCGTCCGCATGGACTGGCACGAGGGTTTTCAGCTCTATGGCGAGAACGGCTCGGTGATCGCGAAGACCTTCAATCCCTGGTATTTCCGGGCGAGCGAGGTTGATATTTTTCACGAGAAGGATGCGACATCACGAAAGCCGCTGGGCGCCGACGGGCATTTCTTCAGGCGCCAGCTCGAAGGCCTCGCGGAGACAGTCCTTGACGACAAGCCGATGCGCGGCGCCAACGTCGAGGACGGGCTTGCCTCGATCCGCGCCATGGTGGCGATCGCACGTTCGGTCGAAACCGGTGATCGCGTCGAGATCGCCAGCGTGACGGGAGCGGTCTGATGCAGATCGGGGTGTTCGCCAAGACCTTCCCGGGGCGTGAGCCGGCCGGCGTGCTGGCGGCGGTGCGCGACGCCGGATTTGCCGTCACCCAGTTCAACCTAGCCTGCGCCGGCCTGCCGTCCATGCCGGATGCGGTCCCTGACGACGCCATCAGCGCCATCGCGGCCGCGTCGAATGCTTTCGGCATCGCCTTGGTGGCGCTCTCGGGCACCTACAACATGGCCCATCCAGACAGGACTGTGCGCGACGACGGCCTGCGCCGGCTTGGCGTGATCATCAAGGCTGCGGCAGACCTTTCCGTTCCCTTGGTCACGCTATGCACGGGAACGCGCAACGCGGACGATCAGTGGGCGTATCACCCCGACAATGCCGACCCTGAGGCATGGGACGACATGGCGAGCGAGGTGGAAAAGGCGCTTGATCTTGCGGAGCGCCACGGTGTCGATCTCGGCATCGAGCCCGAACAGGCCAACATCGTCACCTCGGCGTCGGATGCGATGCGCCTCATTGCAGAGATGGACTCTAAACGGCTGCGCATCGTGCTCGATCCGGCGAACCTGTTTGAGCAGGCGAGCCCCGACGAAGCACGCGCCATCGTAGCCGCTGCGGTCGAGACCACGGCCGGCCATGTCGCCATGGCCCACGCGAAGGACCGCTTTGCCGACGGCCGCTTCGCCACCGCCGGGCAAGGTGTCGTCAATTTCCCGGATTTTGTCGCCCGGCTAAAAGTATCAGGCTTTGACGGGGCGCTGGTCACGCACGGCCTTTCGGCTGACGAAGCGCCCGGGGTTGCCCGCTTCCTGAAGGGGCTGACCTGATGGCTCGCCCGGCCGCTCTGCTTCGCGACGACGCCGCGCTTCAAGTCTCCGACCATGGCGACGGGCTTGCCGTCGTCTTTCAGCACGGGCTGGGCGGTGGCGAGGCGCAGGTCGCCCAGGCTTTCCCCCCCGGGCCGGGATTGCGGCGCATCACGCTGGAATGCCGCGGACACGGCGCCTCTGGACTGGGCACCAGCCGTCCGTTTTCCCTGGAGATGTTCGCGGACGATGTTGTTGCCGCCGCCGATCAGGCCGGCCTCGATCGTTTCGTTGCGGGCGGCATTTCCATGGGCGCCGCGATCGCCTTGCGCCTTGCCTGCCGCCATCCGGACCGCGTCGCCGGCCTGCTGCTCGTGCGCCCGGCCTGGATTTTCGACAGCGCGCCGGCGAACCTGCGGCCGATCGCCGAGGTTGCCGGCCTCATCCTCGACCTCGGCCCCGAGAAGGCCAGGACGATCTTCACGCAATCGAAAACCGCCGCGCGCCTGAAGCGCGAAGCACCCGACAACCTTGCCTCGCTGTTCGGCTATTTCGACCGGCCGGATGCTGCGCCATTCGCGCAGGTCCTCACCGACATTGCCGCCGACGGCCCAGGTGTTTCGGCGAACAACGCCGCTGCCCTTGGCATCCCCACGCTGGTCATCGGCAACGCCATGGATGCGGTGCATCCGCTGCCGGCTGCGCGCACGCTTGCCGCGGCGATTCCCGGTGCAACCTTTGCGGAAATCTCACCCAAGGCGCTCGACAGCGGCCGGCATTTCGCCGAGCTGCAGGCTGAGATCACGACCTTCCTTCACGCTCACTTCAACTTCCGGAGCCTCGTTCCGTCATGACCATCAAATCCCTGTCCGGCCCCGCTGCTATCGCCGCCTTGCCACGCAACCGGCTGCTCGGCGAGTTTTCGCTGTGGTCGGCCGATCTTGCTAATATGGAGCGCGACCTGAAGCGCATAGAACCTCATGTCGACCTGCATCATATCGA
Organism: Mesorhizobium sp. M6A.T.Cr.TU.017.01.1.1; assembly: GCF_004023115.1. NCBI lineage: Bacteria > Pseudomonadati > Pseudomonadota > Alphaproteobacteria > Hyphomicrobiales > Phyllobacteriaceae > Mesorhizobium > Mesorhizobium sp. M6A.T.Cr.TU.017.01.1.1. The sequence continues at coordinate 96,064 of NZ_RZTA01000003.1, read as the reverse complement.
CGTCGCAGACGCCCGCTTCACCCCCGGCTTCCTGTTCTTTCCTGATCTGGTGTCGCGGATCGCCGGGCTGACGGCAAAGCCGATCCATGTGCACCTGATGGTCGAAGCAGAGATCGTCGAGGAGCAGACGCGCCAGTTCATCGAGGCCGGCGCCGACCTGGTCAGTGTCCATGCCGAAAACGGCGAAGCCGGCCTGCGCGCCGTGCGGCTGGCGCATGATCTCGGCGCCGAGGCCGGTGTGGTGCTCAGGCTGGAAACGCCGGTCGCTGCGGTCACGCCTTTCCTGTCGCAAGTCGCGTTCGTGACGCTTCTCGGCACATCCATCGGGGTCAAGGGCCAGAGCCTTTCCGACCAGGCCTGCCCACGCCTGTTAGAGGCGCGCACGCTGATGCGGCAAGCCGGCCGTGAAACCGACATCATCCTGGCTGCCGACGGCGGCATCCGCCACGAGACGGTGCCGCGCTTGCGCGCCGCCGGGGCCGAGACGGTGGTGCTCGGATCGCTGGCATTCGGCGACCCCGACCTCGCGCAACGCATGGCCTGGCTGCATGGGCTGAAGGTCGCCGCCTGATGACAAGACTAGCCCTCGCCTTCGATCTCGGCGGAACGGAGCTGCGCGGCGCGCTAGTCGAGAGCGGCGGCCGCGTTGTCGCGCAAGTTTCGGCGCCGACGATGGCGATCGCGGGATCCGATGCGGTGATCGGCCAGATCATTGCACTGGCCGGGGCTCTTCTGACACAGCGCCCACAGGCGGATGTCGTCGGCATCGGCATCGGCGCGCCGGGGCCGCTTGATCCCAAGGCCGGCATCGTGATCGCCCCGCCGACCCTGGCCGGCTGGCACGACGTGCCGTTGATCGACATTCTCGGCCGGCAATTCGGCCTGCCGGTGCGGCTGGAGAACGACGCCAATGCGGCGGCTCTCGGCGAATGGCGCCTCGGCGCCGGCCGTGGCAGCGGCTCGCTGGTGTTCGTCACCGTGTCGACCGGCATTGGCGGCGGCGTGGTTGCCGACGGCCATATCTATCACGGCCGGCGCGGTCTGGCGGCCGAGATCGGCCACATGACCATCACCGGCGAGGGCGATCGCTGCTTCTGCGGCGCTGTCGGCTGTTTCGAGGCGGTCGCCTCCGGAACCGCGCTCGGGCGGCGCGCCACGGCGCTGACAGCGCCGGGCGATGGCTCCCTGCTCAGGCGCCTTTCGGCTGACGGCGACGTTTCGGCCAGGCACGTCGTCGACGCCGCGCGTGCCGGCGATATCAGTGCGCTCGAATTGATCGAGGCGGAAGCGAAGTGGCTCGGCATCGGCTTCACCAACCTGCTTCACCTCTATTCGCCGGACCTGATCGTCATGGGCGGCGGCCTCGCCAACGGTTTCGACCTGTTGGCTCCAACCATCAGGGCAACCGTCGAGCAGCGGGCCATGCCGGCCTACCGGGATGTGCCGATCGTGCCGGCACAGCTCGGCGACCGCGCAGGACTGATCGGCGCGGCCAGCCTGATCCTGTGGGAGGGCGAACCGGGCGCCCCACTGGCGATGGCGCAGGACGACGACAACGAACACGGCGCGACCGAACGTGCCGATGCCAGGGAGACAAGCCATGGCTGAGCTCAAGCTGCGTGGTGCGCGCAAGTCCTACGGATCCGTCGAGATCATCAAGGGCCTTGACCTGGACGTCGAGGACCGCGAATTTGTCGTCTTCGTTGGCCCGTCCGGCTGCGGCAAGTCCACGCTGCTGCGCATGATCGCCGGCCTGGAAAAGATCACCGCCGGCGATTTGCTGATCGATGGCGTGCGGGCCAACGACATCGATCCGTCCGAGCGGGGGCTCGCCATGGTGTTCCAGTCCTACGCGCTCTATCCGCACATGACGGTGGCCGAGAATATGGGCTTTGCACTGAAGATCGCCGGTGTTTCCGCCGCGGAAAAGGAACGCAAGGTGCGAGAGGCAGCCGAGGTGCTGCAGCTTTCGCATCTTCTCGACCGGCGGCCGAAGGCGCTGTCGGGCGGCCAGCGCCAACGTGTCGCCATCGGCCGCGCCATCGTGCGCAATCCCAAAGTTTTCCTGTTCGACGAGCCGCTGTCCAATCTCGACGCCGCCTTGCGGGTCAGCATGCGGCTTGAGCTGATGCGCCTGCATGAACATCTGGCCGCGACGATGATCTATGTCACCCACGACCAGACCGAGGCCATGACCATGGCCGACAAGATCGTCGTGCTGAACGGCGGCAACATCGAGCAAGTCGGTTCGCCGCTCGATCTTTATAACAAGCCGGCAAACATCTTCGTCGCCGGCTTTATCGGCTCGCCGAAGATGAACCTGCTGAGGCTGAAAGTGGCCGCGACTGGTCCCAAAGGCGTCTCCGTCACATTGCCGGACGGCTCGGCCTTGTCCGTGCCAGTTGCGGCGGGCGCAACCCGACCCGGCGACGAGTTGCTGCTCGGCATACGGCCGGAGCATCTCCGCATCTCTGCCAACGGACAGTTCAAGGGGCAAGCCGTGCTGGCGGAGCGGCTGGGCAGCCTGACAATACTGCATGTCGAGGTCGCGCCCGATGTCACCCTGGTGGTGCAGGCCGAAGGTGGCGACACCACGCGGCTGCACAGCCCCATCGCGCTCGATATTTCTCCCGCGGTCTGCCATCTGTTTCGTATGGATGGCCCGGCGCTGGCCTCGCTGTCTTGAGTTGAATCCCCGACATTCGGGAGACGTTGGCGGGACAGCGCCAGCGCCTGTCCTTCATCGCCGCGTTCTTCCTCCCTTTCCCTGCTGCGCTGCAGCACATCAAAAGCCGCTGCATACCATTTTAAATCTTGACGCGTGTCAAATTTTTCTAAAACATGCGGAAATGCTGACAGGCATCGGTCAGCGCTCTGGGAGGAGAAATGCCTGACGAAAAGTGGCCCGAACCGGGCGCGGAACCCGCAATCGCTGATCGGTCGGCAGCTTGTCATCGCAAGCGCCGGGCTGGCCCTCGCCGGCACAGGCACTCCGTTAGCCGTACAACGGTTCGATTGCGACACAACCAACAATTAGGAGGAGGAAGAGCATGCGCATGTTCAATTGCCTGACGCTTGGCGCAGGTCTGTTTGCAACCGTTATTTCCATGCCCGCCCAAGCCGAAGACGCGGCGAAGGTCGCCGCTATCGTCAAAGGTCTCGACAATCCCTTCTTCCAGTACATGCACCGGGGCATCGAAGAGCAGGCCAAGGCCGACAACGTGGCCGTCACTATCCAGGCAGCCGCCAATATGGGCGACGCCACCGGGCAGGCCGATCGGCTGACCGCCATGGCCATGCAGGATTTCGATTGCTATCTGGTCAATCCGATCAGTGTCAGCAACCTCGTCCAGGCACTGGTCCCTGTCGCCCAGAAGAACAAGCCGATCATCAACATCGACAGCACCATCGACGCCGAGCAGGCCAAGGCCGCCGGCTTCACCATCTCAACCTATATCGGCACCGACAACGTTGCCGCCGGCGTATTGGCAGGCGAGGAGATGCTGAAGCTGGTTCCTGCGGGCTCCAAGGTCGCGCTGGTGGCCGGCATCGTCGGCGATGTCGGCAGCAACGCCCGCATCAAGGGCTTCAAGCAGGCCGTCGAAGGCAAGCTCGAAGTCGTGGTGATGGTCAGCGCCGACTGGGACCGCGAGAAGGCGCTGACCGCGGCCACCGATATCCTGGCCGCGCATCCCGATCTCGCCGGTTTCTTCGCCGCCAACGACATCATGGCGCTCGGCGTCCAGCGCGCCGTCCAGACCTCGGGCAAGGACGTCAAGGTGATCGGCCTTGACGGCATCGTCGATGCGCTGAAATCGGTCGCGGCCGGCGAACTCTCCGCCACCGTCGCCCAGTATCCCTATGTCGTCGGCGCCATGGGCGTGGAGGCCTGTAAGGCGGCGGCCTTGGGCAAGGAACTGCCCGCCAACGTGCCGGCGCCGGTCTTGCTGATCAACAAAGACAATGCCGAAGCCTCGCTGAAGAACTTCCCGCGCCCGGGCGGCGACTATCCCGATCCCTTCCGCGAGATGTTGAAGTGAGCACTCCTGAACAAAACGCGCCCGTGCATACCGCGGGCGCGGCGGAGGAGAGCCGCCCCTCCCTGTCGGCTCTCCTCCTGGATCCTTCCTTCTGGGCCGACTGGGCATCGGTCGTCGGCCTTGTCGGCCTCGTCATCGTCTTCGGCATCGCCCAGCCGGTCTTTCTCAGCATCGCCAATCTGCAGGCCCTGCTGCTAGCGGCGGCGATCCTGGTCGTGCTGTCGATCGGCCAGACCTTCGTCGTGGCGACCGCCGGCATCGATCTCTCGCTGGCTGCCGCGGTTATGCTGGGCGCCATCATCCTCGGCCTCGTCGACGCCGCGGGTTATGGCATCTTCCTCGCCTGCGCGCTGGCTGTCGCCGCCACCAGCGCGGTCGGTTTCCTGAACGGCGTGCTCATCACAGCCGGGAAAATACCCGACTTCGTGGTGACGCTCGGCACGCTTTCGGGCGTCACCGGCCTCGGCCTAATCCTGTCAGGCGGCGAGCCGATAATGGTCGGCTCGACCTTCCTGCTGCGGCTGGCTTCGGGTTCCTTAGGGCCGTTCGGCTATCCCGTCTGGGTGGCGATCGCAGCCGTCATCGTGGCGCATATAGCGCTCTACCACACCCGCTTCGGCGTGCATCTGCTGGCGACCGGCGGCCAGGTCGAAAGCGCCGGCGCGCTCGGCATCCGCACCAACCGGGTCAAGATCGCCGCCTATACGATTTCAGGCTTCTGCGCCGGCATCGCCGCACTGCTCCTGGTGGCGCGCATCGGCTCGGCCGAACCGCAGATCAACACCAGCCTTCTCCTGAATTCGGTGGCGGCGGTGGTGCTCGGCGGAGTCAGCCTGTTCGGCGGCCGCGCCAGCATTCTTGGGCCGGCGATCGGCGCGCTGATGCTCACCGCGTTGGTCAACGGACTGACCCTGCTCAGCGTTTCGGCGTTCTACCAGCCGCTCGCCGTGGGCGCCATCGTGGTGCTGGCCGCTCTGATCATGCGGTACCAGAAATGAGCGCGGTCCATCATATCCCGCCATCCGAGGCGATCCTCGCCTGCCAAGGGCTGAGCAAGCATTTCGGCAGCATTCGCGCCTTCACCGACGTCGCGTTCCAGGCCCGCCGCGGCGAGGTCACCGCTGTCATCGGCGACAATGGCGCCGGCAAGTCGACGCTAATACGCTGTCTGGTCGGCGTGCATGTGCCGGATGGCGGCGAAATCTTCTTCGACGGCCAGCCGCGTCCCTTCGCCAACCCCGACGAGGCGCGCAAGGCCGGCATCGAGACGGTGCACCAGAACCTGGCGCTGATCGACGAATTGACCGTGGCGCAGAACCTGTTCCTCAACCGCGAGATCGTGCGCCGGATCGGCCCCTTTGCCCTGCTCGACCGCAAAGCCATGAAACAACAGGCGCGCGCCATGCTGTCACGCCTGTCGATCAACATGCCTTCGGTCAGCCAGCGCGTGCGGCGCCTGTCGGGCGGACAGCGACAGGCGATCTCAATCTGCCGCGCCGCGGGTTCAGGCGCCAAGGTGGTGGTGATGGACGAACCGACGGCAGCGCTCGGCGTGCAGGAGACGGCCAATGTCGAAGCCCTGATCCGGCGGCTGCGCGAACAGGCCGTCAGCGTCATTCTGGTCAGCCATAATTTTGATCAGGTGCGGCGCCTGTCCGACCAGATCTGGGTGATGCGGGCGGGACGGATGGTGGCAACGGTCCGATCGTCCGAGACCACCGGCAACGAACTCGTCGCACTTGTCACCGGCGCGGCGTAGAGGCAACCCATCCGGCCATCTCGTTACGAATTGAACGATACAAAGGGAGTTTGCGAGTGGCGATAATCCGTGTCGGACTTGTGGGTCTTGGCGAGGTCGCGCAGTCGATCCATCTGCCGGTGCTGGCCGACCAGCGCGATCGCTGGGTGATAGCGGGCGTCCATGACGTCTCGCCGAGCCTGGTGGCGCTGTGCACATCCGAATACCCAACCGCCAAGGCCTTCGAAACGGCAGAAGCGCTGATCAATTCGCCCGACATCGACGCAGTTTTTGTTCTGTCATCAGATGACACCCACAGCCGTTTCGTCCGAGCTGCCGTAGCAGCCGACAAGCACGTCCTTCTGGAAAAACCCGCTTGTCTGACGGTGCGCGAGATCGACGAACTGCTGGTGCTGACGACGAATTACGCCAAGACGATCTTCGTCGGCTACATGCGCCGCTATGCACCTGCCTATCTGGCTGCCAGGGACGAACTACCCGCCTTCGCCGACATCACTCATGTGCGCATCTTCGACCTGATCTCCGAAGGCCGGCATTTCCTGAAGAAGAGCCAGAACATCCTCTATCCCAGCGATATCGACTCGGCGCTACTGGCACGCGGCGCCAGGGAGCGCGACACGCTGATCCGCGAAGTCGTAGGTGCCGATGCGCCGGCCGATCTCGTGCGCGCCTATCGCGGCCTGACCGCGCTGTCGTCGCACCACATCTCAGCGATGCGCGGGCTCATCGGCGAACCGGTTCGCGTGCTCGCCGCGCACCGGACCAATGGCGGCGCCAACACCTCAGTGACCTTCGACTACGGCCATTTCGCCTGCCAGTATGACGCGGTGGTCGACGATCTCGGCCTGTTCGATGCCATGATCGAGGTGCGCTCGAACACCAAACGCATCCGCATCGTCTACGACACGCCCTATATCCGCAGCCTGCCGACACGGCTCGAAGTGACGGAAGCCGGACCGCTCGGCCCGGTCACGCGGACCTTCGGGCCGCTCTATGGCGACGCCTTCTCCAACGAGCTGGAGACTTTCCACCGCCACATCTCAGATGGCACCAGGCCATTGACGGACCTGGCGGATTCGCGCCGCGACCTGGCGCTGATGGCCGAGATCATCGCGCGGATGAAGGAGGCTGGCGGGCGCTGAGTGCCCGCGCCTACTTCCCGCAATGGTGATCGTTGATCTTGTTTAGCGCATTCGCGTCGGGTCCGATCCGGTGGTAGGAGCAGGCTCCTGCGGCCGTGGTGACCAACTGCTGGTCATAGTAGCGCGGGCCGCCAAACAGGATGTCGATGATATCGTCTTCGGCGGGAACGTAGCGTTCGGATTGAACCCGGTGGTCGCGGTGCTTGTCGCCCGCGAAGGCGGAAGCGGATAGGCTACAGCCTATCGCGAGAGCGAGCACGCGGATCGCAAAGCGTCTTGTCGTCATCGGCAATCACCTTCTGGCCGTTCAGCGTCTCACCATACATCCAAAATCGCCAGCCGAGCAAAAGTTCCCCGGATCGTCCGAGGCGACGAAAAACCTGCCATCCTTGCCGATCCCCGCCTGTCACAATAGGTTTATCCTGCGGCGCTAGGGAGAGCGTTCTCGCATCCGGCGCTCAGCCGGATCCGTCTCTTCACACGAAGTGGGGTTTTCCATGCGCAAGATCATTCTCGCCGCCATGTTTTTGGCATCCGCCATCGCAGGCGCTTCAGCTGCCGACGGCACGCTGGTCCTCTATACCAGCCAGCCCAACACCGACGCTCAGCAGACTGTCGATGCCTTCATGGCGAAATACCCCGCAGTCAAGGTCGAATGGGTGCGCGATGGAACACCGAAGATCCTGGCCAAGCTGCGTGCTGAGATCGAAGCCGGCCAGCCGCAGGCGGACGTGCTTCTGATCGCCGACGTTGTGACCATGGAAGGGCTGAAGAAGGAAGGAAGGCTGCTCGCCTATCCCGAGGCCGATGTCTCCGGCATCGACGCCACCCTCTACGACAAGGACAAGACCTATTTCTCGACCAAGCTGATCACCACCGGCATTGTCTACAACACCAAGGCGCCCTTCGTGCCGGCGAGCTGGGAAGACCTCACCAGGCCGGAGGCGAAGGGCCTTGTCGCGATGCCCAGCCCGCTGACCTCGGGTGCGGCGATGATCCACACCGTGACGCTGACCGGAAACCTGCCGGAAGGCTGGGATTATTACAACGCGCTCGCCAAGAACGGCGCCCAGGCAAGCGGCGGCAATGGCGACGTGCTGAAGGCCGTCAGCGGCGGCGACAAGCTGTTCGGCATGATTGTCGACTACATGCCCATCCGCGAAAGGGCCAAGGGCGCGCCCGTCGAGTTCGTATTCCCGAGGGAAGGCGTCTCGGCCGTCACCGAGCCTGTCGCCATACTGTCCACGGCCAAGAACACCGAGGCGGCCAAGGCCTTCGTCGATTTCCTGCTGTCCAAGGACGGACAGCAAGCCGCCGCGAAGATGGGCTACATTCCGGCGCGCGCCGATATTGCCTTGCCGGCCGGCTATCCCGATCGCTCGTCGATCAAGGTGCTGCGCTACGATGCGGCCGCCGCGCTCGCCAACGACGCCGCCAACAAGGAAAAGTTCGGCGCCGTGATGAGCCAGTAGCGAGTCCAGCCGCCAGTGGTATCGTCCGCGCAGTATATCCTCCCCGGGCAGTCCGTGCCGGCACGGCGCGGGCCCGGGGTGCGGACCACATCGGGGTTTCGCGCGTCGGCGCTCGCCGTTCTGCTGGTCATCGCCCTGCTCAGTCTGCTGCCGATGGTCAGGCTCCTCGTCGCGGCCGTTGCGCCGGGCGGTGAGCTCGATTTCGGCGCATTCGCCGAACGCCTGGCCAAGCCCGCCGCCTTACGGGCGACGTGGCATACGCTGGATACTGCCTTTTTCGGCGCCGTGCTGGCGGTCTGCCTCGGTGGCCCCGTCGCCATCGCCATCACCATGACCGACCTGCCCGGGCGAAAGCCCCTTGGTTTCCTGCTTTTGCTGCCGCTGATGATCGCGCCGCAGGTGACCGCTTTGTCGTGGCTGCATCTGTTTGGCCCGTCCAGCACGCTTCTCGGCATGGTCGGCATGGCGCCGCCACCGGGCACACCCAATCCGATGCTCGGCCGCAATGGCATCATCCTGCTTTACGCCGTCCAGCACGCGCCGATCGTCTTCATCACGTTGCGGGCGGGGCTTTCGCAGATTCCTCGCGATCTCGTCGAAGCAGCCAGGGCCTCCGGCGCCAGGCCGCTCTTCGTGCTGCGAACCATCGTCCTGCCAATCGTGCGTCCTTATATCGTGGCTGCGGCGGCACTCGCCTTCGTTTCCGGCGTCGGCAATTTCGGTATCCCGGCCCTGCTTGGAATGCCGGTCAACTATCTGACGTTGCCGACGCTGATCTATCAGGACCTGTCGAGTTTTGGACCTGGCGTCTTGCCGCAGATCACCGCGCTGTCGGTGCTGGTCGGCGTGCTGGCGCTGGCCGGTGTCACTTGCCAGTCGCTGGCTCTGCGCGGCGCCGCTCACCGCTTTACTTCAGGCACGCCGGCGCGTTTCGAGCTCGGGCGCTGCCGCCTGCTGCTGGCCGGTCTCGGTTGGCTGGCGATCGGCTTCATCCTCGTGCTTCCGGCTTGCGCGCTGCTGGCGACGTCGCTCGTGCCGTCCTTCGGTGTCCCGCTTAGCTGGCAAACGTTGACCGCGTCCAACTATGCCGAGGTTCTTGTCCGCCAGGCTTCGACCGTTCGCGCCTTCCGCAATTCCCTTCTTTTTGCCGGTGCTGCGGCACTGATCCTCGCCATCGGCGTCATTCCGGTGACCGCCGTGCTCGAACGGCTCGGCCGGCGCTGGCAGCGTCTCCTCAGCGGCATCGTCGACCTTCCCTATGCGGTCCCCGGCGTCGTGCTTGCTATTGCCTGCATCCTCCTGTTCCTGCGCCCGCTGCCGCTGGTCGGCAGCCTCTATGCAACGGCCTCGATCATCGTGGTCGCCTACGCGATGCGGTTTTTCACGCTCGCCTTGAAACCGGTGGCTACCGCGGTCGGGCAGATTTCACGCGATCTCGACGAGGCGGCGGCGGTGTCGGGAGCCGGGTCCCTGCGGCGGCTTGCAACGATAACCGCGCCGCTCGCCGCACCCGCGGCAGTGGCAGGCGGGCTGCTCGTCTTCATGAGCGCCTTCAACGAGCTGACGGTCTCGGCCTTGCTCTGGTCGAGCGGCAATGAGACGCTCGGCGTGGTGCTGTTCAGCCTCGAGGAAGCAGGCTTGGGAACGCAGGCCGCCGCGATCGCCGTTTCCACGATTGCCGTTGTCGTCGTCCTGCTGCTTGTGCTCGACCGGTTCGGCCGGCGGCTTCCGGCAGGCGTCTTGCCCTGGCGGTAAGCAGCGTTAGGCGCCTGGAATAATCCAGGCGTCCGAGACGGCGACATTCACGCTCTGGCCGACTGCCACTGCCTCGGTGCTGTCGATCAGCAATTCCTGTCCTGGTCCTGGTCCTGGTCCTGGCCCTCGCCCTGGCATCGGCAAGGCCAGCCGCACCTCATGCACCGGACCGCGATAGACGCTGTCGAGCACCGTCGCCGGCATGCCCTCAGGTGAAATCCGCAGCGCTTCCGGTCGCAGCAGGATTTTCACCGGCCCTGCCGATGTCCCGGCACTTCGCGCCACGAGGCGATGCCCGGCTATGTCGACCGTCGCGGTTTCTTCGGCATGATCGATGACTGTCCCCCCAACGATGGAACCGCGCCCAACGATGCCGGCAACCGTGGCATTGGCCGGGGCGCGATAGACCTCCTGCGGCGCCGCCGCCTGCAGCACCTTGCCTCGGCTCATAATGGCAACGCGGTCGGCCAGCGCCAGGGCCTCGGCCTGGTCGTGGGTGACATAGACGATGGTGGCGCCGGTGCGGCGATGGATGTCGCGAAAGGCGTCGACCATCGACGAGCGCAAATGCATATCGAGATTGGCGAGCGGTTCGTCGAACAAGATAATTTTGGCGTCGGCAACGAGGCAGCGCGCCAGCGCCACGCGCTGGCGCTGGCCGCCGGACAGTTCCTCGATGCGGCGGCTTTCAAACCCATTGAGTCCCACGATATCGAGAACCGCGCCGACACGGCCAGCGATCTCGCCCCGTTTGACGTGCCGGGCTTTCAGCGGATAGGCGACGTTTTCGGCGACATCCATATGCGGCCAAAGCGCATAGGACTGGAAGACGACACCAACGCCGCGCGCTTCCGGCGGCACCTGCCGCTGCGGATCGGCCATCAATTCGTCGCCAAACAGCACGCGGCCTTGGCTGGGCGCCTCGAAGCCGGCGATCAGTCTCAGCATCGTGGTCTTGCCGCACCCGGAGGGGCCGAGCAGCGCGGTGAACGAGCCCGCCGCGAAGTCCAGCGAAACGGCGTCAAGCGCTGCGGTTTCGTTGAACCGCTTGGTGAGACGCTCCACCTTGATTTCGCTCATGCTTCACCAATCGGCATATCATTGTGTCCCGCCGATTGTTCACGCAACCGGTGCGGCATGGCGTCGGCATACGTTGGAAATCCGGCCGTGACAATGATGGCTGCGGCAATGGCGCCGGTGCTTACTGCGCCGTCCGGCCGCCATCAATCGGCAAGGTTGTGCCGGTGATCTGCTTTGCCGCATCCGAGCATAGGAACAACGCCAGTGCGGAAAGCTCGTCCACGGTGACGAACTCCTTGGTCGGCTGGGCGGCGAGGAGCACGTCGCGCTTAACCTCTTCCTCGGTCATGCCGCGCGCCTTCATTGTGTCGGGAATCTGCTTTTCGACCAGCGGCGTCCAGACGTAGCCGGGCGCGATCGCATTGACGGTGACGCCGTCAAGTGCCGCCTCCAGCGCCACTGTCTTGGTCAGGCCCGCTATGCCGTGCTTGGCCGACACATAGGCGGACTTGAACGGCGAGGCGACCAGCGCGTGCGCCGACGCAGTGTTGATGATGCGGCCCCATTTGTGCGCCTTCATACCGGGCAGCACCGCCTTGATTGCATAGAAGGCGGCGAGCAAATTGATGCGGATGATGGCTTCCCATTTGTCGTCCGGGAATTCCTCGATCGGCGCGACATGCTGGATGCCGGCATTGTTGACCAGGATGTCGAGACTGCCGAAGGTCTCTTCGGCCTCGCGCACCATGGCGCTCACCGCTGCCCCATCCATCATGTTGGCGCCGGAGTAACGGCATTTGACGCCGAAATCCGCTTCGATGCCGGCGCGCTCCCGCTCGATGGCAGCTGCTTCGCCCAGGCCGTTGATGGTGGCGTTGGCGCGCTCAAAAGCGCTGCTATCGATTTGACCCGAGGGTGCGCACCGGTTTTGGATAGGCCGAAAAGGCTGCGCTGGACCGCATCGGACGAGAAACCGCTGGCCGGACGGCTCTGATGGCATCCTCGATCTATCCCGCAATCTCCAGCAAGGACGATACCAGCAATCGACGTTCGTCCCGTGAAAGGACGTCCGAATCGAAGAGGTTCATGCTGCGAAGCCCTTCGATGGCGAGATAGCAGACCAGCAGCGCCTTGAGGTCCGGCGTCTCTCCCTTGAGCCGCTCGAAAACCTGCCGCCTGAACGATTTTATCGGTGTCAGGAAATCGGGATCCTCGGCGATCGCCGAAAATATCCAGGAAGCCGACGGTTTCGACTCCTCGGCATGTTCGGCTGAAAGCTTGATGTAAGTCGCAAGCGGGCTTTCGCCGATGACGCCGGCCGTGCGGGCGGACTCCAGCGCCTGCTCGAAGGCGCGCAGGTAATCCTCCACCAGCGCCTGCATCAGTTTCGCCTTGGTCGGGAAATTGTACAGCAAGCCGCCTTTCGACACGCCGGCACGGCTGGCGACGGCGTCCAGCGACAGGCTGCCGGGCCCTGTCTCGCGTGCCACATCGGCGGCGGCGGCGAGAATCTTCTCACGCGAATTTGCTCTGCGGGCTTTCATCAATCGCCTCCCCATACATTAGCCTATGCGGAATTGACAAGACCGTCCAGACGGTACAGTAAGATCGCCGTCATTTGAAATCGGGACCAGTCACAGGTATGTGTTTCGGTCATCCGACCGTTATGCCGGGCCATGGCCAAGGGGACTGTTCGTGATCAAGCGCTTCATCATCGCCTTCATTCTGCTCGTGCTGGTGTGCGGCGGCATCGTCGGCTTCAATTTGTTCCGCGACAATGCGATCCAGCAATTCTTCGCCACGATGAAGCCGCCGGCCGCGACGGTGTCGACGACAATCGTCAAGCCGACCAGCTGGACGCCGGGCGTCGAAGCGATCGGCACGGTAAGCGCGGTACGCGGCGTCGACCTGACCGTCGAAACCGCCGGCATCGTCAAGGACATCCTATTTCACGCCAATCAGAAGGTTGAAGCCAACGCGGTTCTCCTTCAGCTCGACGATGCCGCCGAGCGCGCCGATCTCGATGCGACGAAGGCGCAAGCAGCGCTCGACCAGACGGCGTTGACACGCGCCCTTGAATTGCAGAAACGCGGTGTCGGCTCGGAATCGACGCTCGACACGGCGCGGGCAACTGCATCGGCTTCCGCTTCGCAGGTCAACAGGCTGCAGGCGGTGCTCGATCAGAAGCTGCTGACAGCGCCCTTCGGCGGCACGGTCGGTATTCCCAGGATCGATCTCGGCCAGTATCTCTCACCCGGCACTTCCGTAGTGACACTGCAGGACCTGGAGACGATGCGGGCCGATTTCTCGATTCCCGAACAGCAGCTCCCGCTACTGAAGATCGACCAGAAGCTGCGGCTGGGCATTGGCGACGGCGAGCTGCCGTTCGCCGGCACCATCCGCGGTATCGACCCGAAGATCGACCCGACCAGCCGGCTGGTGACGGTCAGGGCCGAGGTCGCTAACCCCGAAGGCAAGCTGACCCCTGGCCAGTTCGTGCAGGTGCGCGTCGAATTGCCCGAGGAAAACAACGTGCTGACGGTGCCGCAGACCGCGCTGACGTCCAGCCTGTACGGTGACTTTGTCTTTGTGGTGCGTCCGGCGAAGCCGGCCGCAGCCAGTGGCGCGGCCCCTGCTGCTGCGAAGCCGGAAGAAAAGCCCGCCACGGACACCGCGAAGCCCGCCGAAGCATCCGCGGCAAAACCGGAGGAAAAACCGGCTGCTACCGCGGCCGAACCGAAAGCGGAAGAACAGAAGCCGCAGCTCGTGCTTGCCCAGGTGTTCGTTAAGCCCGGCCGCCGCAACGCCGGCCTGGTTGAGATCCTGGAAGGCATCCAGCCCGGCGACGAAGTCGTTACCGCCGGCCAGAACCGGCTCTCCAACGGCATGTCCGTTGCCGTCGACAACACGATCGACCCGACCAAGCCGGCAAACCAGCAGGCAACCCAGTAATGAGCTTTTCCGACCTCTTCATCCGCCGTCCGGTCCTTTCGACCGTGCTCGCCTTGATGATCCTGCTTCTGGGTTTCCAGGGCATCTTCAACCTTTCGATCCGGCAGTATCCGGAAGTTGAAGAAACGGCCATCACCATCACCACGGCCTATCCCGGCGCCAGCGCCGACTTGATCCAAGGGTTCATTTCCGCGCCGATCGCCCGTGCCGTCGCTTCGACTGAAAACATCGATTATGTCACGTCGGCGAGCCGGCCGTCCTCCAGCACCGTGACGGTGCAGATGAAACTCGGCTCCAACCCCGACATCGCGCTGAACGAAGTCTTGTCGAAGGTACAAGGCGTGCGCGGCGAGCTGCCGGACGAGGCCGAAGACCCGGTGATCGTCAAGGGCACCGGCGAGCAGTTCGCGATGATGTATATCTCGATGCAGAATCCGAACATGACGCCGGAACAGCTCACCGAATATATCGAGCGAGTCGTGCGGCCGCGCATGTCGACGGTCGAGGGCGTTGCCGACGTGCAGATCTTCGGGGCCGCCGAATATTCGATGCGCGTCTGGATCGACCCGATCAAACTGGCGGCGCGCGGCGTGACGGCGGCGGAAGTGCTGACCGCCATCAACGAATCGAATTTCCTCTCCGCGCCCGGCAATACCGAAAACGAGTATGTGGCTTCCTCGATCACCGTCCGCTCGACGCTGCAGACGCCGGAGGCTTTCGCCGCCCTTCCGCTCCGCTCCAACAACGGCAATGTTGTGAGACTGCGCGACGTCGCGCGCGTCGAGCTCGCCGCGGCGAACACCGACACCAGGGTCAGCTTCAACGGCAAGCCCGGCATCTTCCTCGCCATCTTTCCGACGCCGGCCGCCAATCCGCTGACGACAGCGGAGGCGATCCACGAAATTGTGCCGACCATCCAGGAGACGCTGCCGCTCGGCATGACGATCGAGATCGTCTACGATTCGACCGAGCAGATCAGCGCGTCGATCGAGGAGGTGTTCAAGACCATCGGCGAGGCGGTCATCATCGTCATCGTCGTCATCCTGCTCTTCCTCGGCTCGTTCCGCTCGGTGTTGATGCCTATCGTGACCATTCCGCTGTCGCTGATCGGCGTCTGCTTCCTGCTGTTTTCGTTGGGCTATTCGATCAACCTTTTGTCGTTGCTGGCTATGGTGCTGGCGATCGGCCTCGTCGTCGACGATGCCATCGTGGTGGTGGAAAACATTCACCGCCATATGGAGGAAGACGGTTTGTCGCCGATGCAGGCCGCCTTCAACGGCATGCGGGAGATCTCGTCCGCCGTCGTCGCCATGACGATAACGCTAGCCGCCGTGTTCGCGCCGCTGGCCTTCACCGGCGGCCTGACCGGCGCACTGTTTCGCGAATTTGCGGTGACGCTTGCCGGCTCGGTGGTGCTTTCGGGTGTCGTCGCGCTCACCATCACGCCGATGATGTCGGCACGCATCCTGAGGACAGGCTCGCACAGCCGCTTCCAGCGCGTTGTCGACAACACGTTCGGGCGCGTCGAAAACATCTATGAGCGGCTGGTCAGCGGCTCATTGAAATATCGCCCGGTGACGCTGATGATCGTCATCGCACTGGTCGCCACGACCGGCTTCATGTTCACCAGGACCGCGAGCGAACTGGCGCCGGAAGAAGACCAGGGCTTCCTGCTTTCGCTGGTGACCGCGCCGCGCTACGCGACGTCGGACTATACCGAGAGCTACGTCAATCAGATACTTGGCCTGGTCGATGACCTGCCTGAGACGCGGGCACGGTTCTCGGCGGTCGCCTTCGGCGGCGGCCAGACGAACACCGCTTTCGTCGGCTTTGCGTTCAAGGACTGGGCCGACCGCACGCGCAGCTCGAAGGAACTCCAAGAAGACATCACGGGTCGCCTCAGCAAGGTGGCGGGCGTCGAAGCTTTCGTCTTCGCCCCGCCGACGCTGCCAGGCTCGGGCGGCGGCCTGCCGATCACGATGGTGGTGCGCTCGACCGGCGAGGCCTCCCAGGTCTACGAGGCGGCAGAGGACATCAAGAACAAGGCGCAGGCCTCCGGCCGCTTCATGGTCGTGCAGAACTCGATGACCTTCGACGCGCCGCAAGTGACGGTGACGATCGACCGCGACCGCGCTGCGGCGCTCAACCTGCCGATCGCCGACATCGGCCGGACACTGACCCTCTTGGTCGGTGGCGCCGAAGTGGCGCAATTCGACCGCGAATCCAACAGCTACGACATCATCCCGCAAGTGCCGCAGAAATTCCGCGACAACCCTGAAAAGCTGGCCGAGTATTTCGTGCGCAGCGCGTCGGGCGAGATGGTGCCGCTCTCGGCGGTGGTGAAGATCTCGACCAATGCCTCGCCGGCCGTGATCGAGCAGTTCAACCAGTTGAACTCCGCCACGATTTCCGCTCTGCCATTGCCCACCGTCACCACCGGCGACGGGTTGAAGACCATCGAGGATATCGCCAGGGAAAGCCTGCCCGACACGTTCTTCATCGACTATACCGGCCAGTCGCGGCAGGAGAAGGAACAGGGCTACACGATCATCATCGCCTTCGCGGCAGCCGTTCTCGTCATCTATCTGGTGCTGGCGGCGCAGTTCGAAAGCTTCCGCGATCCGTTGATCATCATGATGTCGGTGCCGCTGTCGATCTTCGGCGCGATCGTGCCGCTCAATCTGGGGCTGGGAACGCTCAACATTTACACGCAGGTCGGCCTGATCACGTTGATCGGCCTGATCACCAAGCACGGCATTCTTCTGGTCGAGTTCGCCAACCAGCAGCGCGAGCACCACGGGATGCGGCGCCGCGATGCCATCATCGCCTCGGCCAAGGTGCGGCTGCGGCCGATCCTGATGACGACGGCGGCGATGGCGCTCGGCGTGGTGCCGCTGATCATCTCCAGCGGCGCGGGCGCTGCGGCACGCTACTCGATGGGCCTGGTGATCTTCACCGGCATTCTGGTGGGAACCATGTTCACCCTGTTCGTGGTGCCGATGTTCTACACCTTCATCGCCAGCAAGGACCTGCCGCATCATGCCGAGAAGCCGGATCCGAAGCTGATGCCGGTGCCGATTGATTGATTGACGAAAAAAGGCCGGAACTTCCGGCCTTTTTCTTGGGCAGTCATACCCGTCAGGCCGATCGTCTCGGCTAGCTATTTGACGATGACGATCCGGGTATTGGCCGGGCCAAAAATCTCGACAAGCTGGTAGAAATCGGCGGCGTTGGCAGGATGCAGCCGCACGCAGCCGTGCGAGGCCGGCTGGCCGAGGCGCTTGACGAAATTAGTCGCATGGACGGCGTAGCCACCCTTGAAGAAGACCGAATGCGGCATCGGCGCGTTGTCGTATTTCCTCGAATACCACATTTGGTGCATGCGGGTCGGCTTGAACGAGCCGGTCGGGGTGACATGCCCCTTGGCGCCGGTCGAGACCTTCCAAGCGAAGGTCGGCCGCCCGTCGACCAGGACTTCCATCGTCTGCTGCGAAATCGAAATCCGCGCCACGATCTGATTGGCGGCCCGATTGGCGGCATGGGCGACGCCATTACCGGCGCCGAACAGAAGAGCTGCACCCGTCAGGGCGGCGGCAGCGACGTTGATGAGCTTGGCAGAAATGGCAGTGTACATGAGATCCCCCTGTCTGCCGGACATGGCCGGCTCCAATTCGATGACCGGCTTATCGTCGTGCGATGTTTCGAATTGATTTCGTATGGCAGGCATTTCTGTTTCGTATCTGTTTCCTCTGGTTAACGACCGGAAGCCTATCCGTGGGACATCCGGAAGGCGGAACCGGAGGACATGACGGCCCCTCGTCTGACCGGATCCGGGCCGGCAGAAGGCGCAGTCATTGCTAAACGAAAGTAATATTGCCTCATATGAAAGAAATTTGACTTGCATCGAAACCAATTTGCAACAAAGCGCGCGCGCTAGCGGCATGATGTGGATACAGGCGACCCGCAGAGTTGACCCAACGAAAACAGCCGGCACAAACGAAGATGAACCTGCAATCGAACGCGATGTCCTGGGTTTTCAGGATAAGCATAGCCGCAGCGGTCCTTGGCGGCGTCGGCACCTTCGCTGGCGGCCCAACGACGAAGCTTGCGGGGATGACTTCAAGCGAAGTTTCGACGTTACATGCCGCACTGTTTTTCGCCACGGTCTGGATTGTGTCCAGCCTGCGCATTAACCGGCTCAAGGCCCTCTGGCGGGTCGGTTTTGGGCTGAAGAAGATGCGCGGCCCCTCCGGCAACTTGCAGCCGAGAGGACCGAAGGCCCGCGCCGCGACGGGGGGCTCCGCTGGCGGCGCGGGCGCTTCGGGGGTTTCCCTGAAGCGAACCTGAAACCGAATTTGGGGAACAAAGACGATGAACACGAAATTTGCTGCTTCGGTGCTTTCCGCACTGCTCTACGCGCAGGGCCTGCTCGGCTTTGCCGGCCTCGCCACCGTGCTCCTGAAAGATCGGGCCCATGCCAGCGAACTCGGCACGGCCTACGAAAGGCCGTCAGGGCCGTCGCTCCTCGTGGTGCGCTGAGTTGCAAGCGCATGCCCCCGAAATCGGAGACGATTTTCGCTGGGGATCATGCGCAAAATTGAAGTGCTACAGTATCCTTTGCGAAGTGGGCCAGCCGTCAGTCGGCGAACTGCGTCGGCGGATCGAACCGGTAACCCGCCCCCCTTATGGTGGTGATGGTTTCGGTGTCGAGCTTGCGGCGCAGCCGCACGATGCGCGAATCGATCGAGCGATCGAAGGCATCGGCATTTTCGGCGGGCGCGGCGGCAATGATGTCGTCGCGCGTCAAAACCTTGCGCGGGCTGGCCAGAAACAGTCTGAGCAGCGCCACCTGACCCGGCGACAATTGTTCTTCAGTGCCGGAGCGATGCATGACCATGGCCGACCGGAGGTCGACCGTCGCGTTCTCCAGCACGACCAATTCCCCGGCGTTCCTGCCGCGCCGTGCCAGCAAGCCGCCGATACGGGCGGCGAGTTCCCTGACGTTGAGCGGGCTTTCGACGACATCGGCGGCACCGAGTTCGAGCGCCAGCACCTTGTCGACGAGATCGGCCGGCCGGCAGATCAGGATGAAATCCGGCCCGCCCTCGCCGCCATGGCGCCTGAGCAGATCACGCCCTTCCGCCTGGCTGAGGCTGTCGCCGACGACGACGACATCGATGCCCTTTCCGGAAAGCAGGGATTCGGCCTCCCACGGCTGCCGCACCGCCCGCACGTCATGACCGCGCCGTTCAAGATGGTCAGCGAGATTGGTCGCGACCACTTCGGCGACGGAAACAAGCGCGATAATGGATCGTGCAGCCATTTTTTTCCCACCCTGCAACCGGCAACCCAAGATGAGCGCTGGACATGATGTTTATACCCAATCTACTTTCCACTGAAAGCGGGAGCGAGAGCATAGTGCGGGCACGAATTGTCATCGTCGAGGACGAGCCCGATCTGAGGGACGCGGTCGCCGAGTATCTCGGCGCCAGTGGCTATGATGTCGCCACGGCCGAGAGTGCCAGCGCCGCGCGAACCTTGCTGGAAACGCAGTCGTTTCACCTGGCCATCCTCGACATTGCCATGCCAGGCGAAGACGGCCTGTCGCTCGGCCGCTGGCTGCGCTCGAAAATGCCGATCGGCATCATCTATGCCACCGCCGCCGGCACCGCGCTCGACCGCATCGTCGGGCTGGAACTCGGCGCCGACGACTACATCGTGAAGCCTTACGAATTGCGCGAGGTGCTGGCGAGGGTCCGCAGCGTGCTGCGCCGCGTTCCGCAGCCGACGGAGCCGCAGGGCAATAAGGCCGAAGCAACTGCCAATCGCCGTTACATGAGCTTTGGCCCCTTCCATGCCGATCTCGACGGCAGGTTTGTCACCGGCACCAATGGGACGGTCATCGACATGGCCAAGAGCGAATTCGACGTGCTGGAGGTCTTCCTGACACGCGCAAACCGATTGTTGACGCGTGCGGCGATCTCCGAGGCGATCGGCTTCGTGGAAGATCCTGAATCGTCGCGCGCGGTCGACATCCGCATCATGCGGCTGAGAAAGAAGATCGAGGCGGACCCGGCCAATCCGAAATTCCTGCGCACGGTGCGCGGCGAAGGCTACATCTTCTCGCTGCCGACCGGCGAAAGCAACTGAGCGGAGCGACCGCCTGCTATCACCCTGGCCTGATATCGCCCCTGGCTTGGCGTCGCTCTGGCTTGGTACGACTCTGAAATGATGGCTGACCATGACGGTTGAAGCAACACCCAGCGATATGCACGGCGTCAGGCAGGGCGCGGCGATGGCCGCTGTCCATGTCGTTCGCCGGCTTCGCGAAGCTGGCGACTGGCAGCGCGAGATGGACAGCATCCTTGAAACGCTCTGCGGGGCCATGGATTGCCAGCGCGGCATCCTGTTCCGGCTGCGCGAGCTGCCCGGCCAAGGGTTTGCCCAGTCGGTTGCGGCCTACTGGATCGACCCCCGATTTGGCGGCGAACTGGCGGCGCCGACGATCATTCTGCAGTCGGTCGTCAATTCGGACCCTCTGCTGGAACGGGTGGCGGAGGACGAGCGGCAAGGCAAGATCTTCGCCGGACACACGCGCGACCTCGAAGGCTTTCTGAGGACCGACTTCGAAAAGCAGCACATCAAGTCGTTCCTGTCGGTGTCGGTTTTTGCGCATGGCCATCTGTGGGGCACGCTGGCGGTCAACGACTGCGTGAACGAACGCGAATGGAGCGACGAGGAAGAGGCAACGCTGCACATCGTGGCACTGGCCATCGGCGACGCCATAGAACGATCGCTTTCCGATGCCCATGCCAGCGAAGTCATCCGCCGCACCATGCTGCAGGCTTCTCTCGACGCCATCATCGTCATCGACGAGACCGGTTCGATCATCGAATTCAATCCGGCCGCCGAAAAGATGTTCGGCTACCAGCGCAGCGACATCCTTGGCAAGGACCTGCTCGACACCGTCGTTCCGGAATATTATCGCAAGGGCTATGTGTCGGGCGCCGAATACATGTCGGGCCGGGGCGCACCGATGGTCGGCCAGCGGATCGAGACCGTCACCCAGAATGCGGCCGGCGAGGTCTTTCCGATCGAACTGACGGCGACCGAGATGCGGGTCGCCGACCGCCGCCTGATCTTCGGCTCGATCCGCGACCTGCGCGACAAATTGCGCGCCGAGGAGGAGATCGGCCGCCAACGTGAAAAGCTGCACCAGAACGAAAAGATGGCGGCGATGGGCTCGCTGCTAGCCGGCGTGTCACACGAGCTCAACAACCCGCTTGCCGTGGTCGTCGCCCAATCGACGCTGTTGCATGAATTCGCGTCTGACCCGCAGACCAAGGTGCGCGCCGAAAAGGTGCGCGCTGCCGCCGAGCGCTGCGGCCGCATCGTCAAGAGCTTCCTCTCGATGGTCCGCCTGCATCCCGCTTCGCAAGCCGAGACCGACCTCAACCAGGTGGTCCGCGCGGCACTCGAAGTGACCGCCTACGGCGCCAGGTCGAGCGGCATCCTCATCGACACCGATTTCGCCAGCGGTCCGCTGCTGGCCATGGCCGATGCCGACCATGTGACGCAAGTGGCGGCCAATTTCCTCATCAACAGCCAGCACGCCTTGGCCGGCATCGCCGGCGACCGGCTGATCAAGGTCCGTACGTTTCGCAGCGACCACGGCAATCCCGGATTTTCGGTCGAGGACAACGGGCTGGGCGTGCCGGAAGCGATACGCTCCCGCATCTTCGAATCCTACTTCACCACCAAGCCGGTCGGCGTCGGCACCGGCATCGGCCTGTCGATCTCGAAATCGATCATCGAACGGCACAATGGCAATGTCTGGTTTGAGGAAGTTCTGCCGAGGGGCGCCCGTTTCGTCGTCCAGTTGCCGGCGATCGCCGCCGGCGCGGCCGCCGCCGGCGAAAGCCCGGCGCGCTCGAGCGGATTGCGTCATGCCCTGATCATCGACGACGAGCCGGATGTCGCGGCGTCGCTGTCCGACATTCTGGAGTTGATGGGCATCAAGTCGCGGGTCGTGCCGGCCTGGGCATCGGCCGCTGCGACCTTGAACGGCCATATGCCGCCGGACATCGTTTTTTCCGATCTGCGCATGCCCGGCATCAGCGGCATCGCCATCTATCGCGAGCTGCTCGCCGAAAAACCTGATCTGGCGCGGCGTTTCGTGCTGGTCACCGGCGATCTGATCGGTGCGAAAGCCGAAATCGAGGCGTTGCCTGCGCCGCAGCGGCCGCAGATCCTGGAAAAGCCGTTCAGCACACTGGACGTGCGCGGCGTGCTCTCGGCCATTGCCGAGCAGGCCGCCTTGGGCAGCTAGAACTTCGGACCGGTGGAAACCGGTTTTTGGAAAAATCCGATTCTCAACAAAGAGCTAGCGCCCGAAGAAAAAAGACTCCCGACCGACGATGCGGTGGGAGCCTGCCTGGAGCGCTGGAGGGTCGCTCGGGGGGCATCAAAAAACGTTCGGCGTATCGGTGGCTGGCGCGGCATTGGCGATCACGCGGACCGTGCGAGCCTTGTGGATGCCGGACTGCTCGGCGATGACGCGCAGGCAGTCCGCACTCTCGGCGCCCCAGGCCTGCCCTTTGCAGACAAAATCGATCTCCGGCATCGGCAGGCGCGCGGTCTTGGTCGTGGTCGGCGCGCCGTCGACGATGTTTGCCGGCGGGTTTAGTGAAGCGAAGGCTGGGCCAACGGTCGGCGCGAACGCCATGCCGACGAATGCGGCGGCGGCCAGCACCGCGAACAGCGCCATCGGATGGTCGTTGGCGCGTTGGCGCAGCGCCAGCTTTGGCCGGCGGTCGTTGCGCTCCGGCGCTTGCACACGGCGGTCATTGTAGGCAGTCTGGATTTTCGTATACATCGCCGTTCCCTTCGTTGATTTTCTTTTTCTGTTGAAACGAACGTACTCGCGCTTTGTAACAAGCCAACGATGACGCGCATCCGGCAATGTAACGGGCAAGAAACCGGTTTTTCGGCATCTTGGACAAAACCGGTTCGAGCATCGGCGGACATCGGAATTGCCCTGAAAACAGGCGAGCCCTGGGCTGTTTTTTCCATCTTCGGGAGCCATGTTTCCCACGCGGCTCTCATGGCTCAAGCCGAGATAAGACGTCTATGCGAACCTTGGCTAACACCCGGAATTTTCGAGATTTCTCAAGCCTTGAGCGTTTGGCTTCCGACAAACAACGTCGGAAGATTTCGCAGCAAGAACTTGACCAATTTCGGCAAGCCATTGCAATTCAATGAAAAATATGCTTTTATTGAATGAGCATTCAACAAATGAGAGCTTTTATGAACCCGCACCTCCGCGACGTGGCGATCCCCAACAATTGGGACCGGCGGGGCCTGCCGGGTTGGAGTTATCATTCCGACGCCCTGCTCGAACTCGAGAAGGAATACGTCTTCCGCAACCATTGGCAGATCGCCGGCCACATCTCCGACCTGCCGAACGCCGGCGACTATCTGACCATGGACGTGGTCGGCGAGCGGGCGCTGATCGTGCGCGGCAAGGACGGCGTCGTCCGCGCCTTCAACAACATGTGCCGCCATCGCGGCAGCCGCGTCGTCGCCGACAGCCAAGGCACCTGCAAGAATGCTCTGGTCTGCCCTTTCCACGGCTGGGTCTATAATCTCGACGGCACACTGCGGGGCGCCGCCCGTCCGCGTTCTTTCCCCGATCTCGACAAGACTGAATTCGGCCTGATGCCGCTCGACCTCGAGATCTGGATGGGTCTCATCTTCATCCGCTTCCGCAAGGGTGGCCCGCAGCCGTCGGTGGCCGAGCTCCTGAAGCCGATCGAGGCCGAGATCGCCCACTATGGCGTCGCCGAGATGGTGCCGTCCTGGGGCATCTGGACCCAGAAGAGCCCGGTCAACTGGAAGTCGGTGCGCGACGTCGACAATGAAGGCTACCACGTTGCCATGGCGCATCCGGCCTTGCAGGACCTTTACGGCGCGACCTATTTCGACGAGCCGTTCATCAATGGCGTGTCGCGTTCCTTCGCCACTTACAATCCGCATGCCGGACGGCGCTGGAGCGTCGGGCAATACATCAAGATCGCGCCCGTGGCGACGCGTCTGCCGGAACACCTGCGCAAGGCCTGGATCTATTACGGCATCTTCCCTAACAACGCGCTGTCGATCATGCCGGAATCCGTGCAGTTCTATCAGGAGTTTCCGCTATCGACCGGCGAGACGCTGCTGCGCGGCGCCATCTACCGCTACCCCGACGAGACCAGGGAGCAGGCAGCGGCACGCTATCTCGCCTACCGCATCGATCGGGACACCATGAACGAGGACGTGCAGCTTTCCGTGTGGTCCAATGAATCCATGCTGTCGGAAGCCTTCGGCGGCTTCTATCTCTCCGACCTCGAATATGGCGTGCGCACCCACCACGACCATCTGCGCAAGCAGATCCCCGTGCTCGGGCTAGAAACGGCGCCGGAGGAAAAGGACATGTGGGCGCTGAATGACGCGCTGCGGTCGAAGTCGTAAAGGCGAGACGGAGAAGCTGCCGATCTCCCCCCTTTGCGGGGGAGATGGCCGGCAGGCCAGAGGGGGTCGCCCCACATAGAGCGCCAACCTCCATCTACCGCAGTAGGTCGCGTCCGGTCGAACCGACCCCCTCTGTCGCCTTCGGCGACATCTCCCCCTCAAGGGGGGAGATCGGCTGTCACCCTTGCCACACCCCTTCCTTCCGCAAATCGTCCATCGTGCGCGAAATGCCTTCGCGCAGGATCGACACCATGTCATCGATCTGCTCTCGCGTAATGATCAGCGGCGGCGACATCACGCACATGTTGATCAGCGGCCGGACCAGCAGGCCAAGTTCATGGCAATGCGCATCGATCCGCTTGCCGACATCCTTGTCGAGCTGCAGCGGATCGTTGCTGTCGCGATCGGCGACGCATTCGACGCAAGCCATCAGCCCCAGGCCGCGCACCTCGCCGACCAGCGGCAACTCCTCCAGCGTCTTCAGTTGCGCCTGGAAGTAGGGCGCGACCTCGCGCGTATGGGCCAGCACGCTTTCTTCCAGGATATCGAGGTTCTTCAGCGCCACTGCACAACCGACCGGATGGCTGGTGTAGGTCAATCCATGGCCGAACATGGCGTCCGGATGGTTTGAGCGGCGCAGCTGCTCGAGAAGCCGTTCCGAGATGATGACGCCGCCAAGCGGGAAATAGCCTGACGTGACGCCCTTGGCAAAGGTGATCATATCAGGATCGATGCCGAACATATCGCCGGAAGCAAAGACATGGCCAAGCCGGCCGAAGGCGGTGACCACCTCGTCGGAAACATAGAGGATGTCGTTGTCGCGGCAGATTTGGCGGATGCGCTTGAGATACCCGTCAGGCGGCACGATGACGCCGCCCGACGCCTGCACCGGTTCGCCGACGAACGCGCCTATCCTGTCGGCGCCAACACGGCCGACAGTATCGCGGAATTCGTCGACCAGGACATCGGTGAAGGCTGAAATACTCAAGCCGCGCGGACGGCGGAACGGATCGGGCGACGACAGCTTGACGACCAGATCGTCGGCGCCGTCCATCCAGTCGCGATCGCGCGGGCGCCCGTTGAGCGAGGCCGACAGATAGGTCGAGCCATGATAGGCGCCGCCCCTGCTCAGGATCAGCTTCTTTTCCGGGCGGCCGCGGACATTGTTGTAGAACTGCATGAAGCGCAGCGCCGTCTCAACGGCCGAAGAGCCGCCGGTGGTGAAGAAGACATGGCTGAGGTCGCCGGGCGCATAGCCGGCGATTCGCATGGCGAGTTCCGCCGACGGCGCGTTCATCGTGTACCACGGCGTGTTGTAGGACAGCGCCATCGCCTGATCGTACATCACCCGCGCCAATTCCTCGCGGCGGTGGCCGATATTGACACACCACATGCCGGCCGGCCCGTCGATCAGCTTTTTGCCGGTGCCATCGGTGATGTAGATGCCGTCGCCCTCACCGATCAGGGCGCGCGCCTCTGCGCCGACCGAGCCGGCGAACGGCCAGGGCTGGACGAGGTGGCGCTTGGCCAGCTCGACGGCATTGCCAGACCCAGCCGTTTCAGTCGCCTTCAAATCTCTTGCAGCCGCCATCGTCGCCTCGCATCGTTTCATCGCAATTTCATCGGACGCGAAACTCGGCACCAAGCACCGGAAAAACCGGCTTTCTTCGCTCGGTTTTGAATGTCCGTTCAATCAATATTGCAGAAATAGCACTTGATTTCAATCCACGGATGCGCGCATGATAAAAGAAAGCCGGCAAGCTCGGAGCGCGATCCGCGATTGCGCCCTGGGTACAAAATTGGGAACAAACAGCCGGTGCGCTAGCAATGGGACGCCGCATGGCAGGACAATCCGCGCCAGCAACCGAGATCACGCCCGTGGCCCTGCCCGAGGGCCTGCAATGACGGCGGCGGCGGAAGGGTCGCCCACGTTTGGGATGACGCGGGCCAGGCGAAACGCTCTTCTGCAGTCCGAACCCGTCCAGGGCCTTGCCCTGATCAGCCCGACCTTCCTCTACGCGCTCGTGCTTCTGGTGCTGCCGATATTGGTCGTCGTCGCGCACTCCTTCTGGACGCAGAACTACCTGACCATCGATCGCACCCTCACGCTGGAAAACTACCGAGTTGCGCTGACCGAGCCGATCTATCGCGACCTGCTCTGGCGCTCGCTCTACATCTCGCTGATGGTGAGCTTCTTCACGGTGGTCCTCGCCTATCCGATCGCCTACTTCATCTCGTTCCATGGCGGCCGCCACAAGAGCCTGTGGCTGTTCCTGATCACGATACCGTTCTGGACCAGCTATCTGCTGCGCGTGATGTCGTGGAAGGTCATCCTCGGCTACAATGGCGTGCTCAATTCCGGCCTGATGGGTCTTGGCGTCATCGACGAGCCGTCGACCGCGCTGCTTTACAATTCGAGCGCCGTCATCATCACGCTGACCCACGCCTGGGCGGCCTTCGCAATACTGCCGATCTTCGTCTCGCTGGAAAAAATCGACCGCACGCTGGTCGAGGCGGCCAAGGATCTCGGCGACGGTCCCATTCGCTCCTTTCTGCGCGTGACGCTGCCGCTGTCGACGCCCGGCATCATCTCGGCGGCGCTGATCGTCATGATCCCGACCGTCGGCGACTATGTCACGCCGAAGCTTGTCGGCGGCAAGGACGGCGTCATGATCGCCAACGCCATCCAGGCGCAGTTCGGCAAGGCCTCCAACTGGCCGCTTGGCGCCGCGCTTTCGGTCACCACCATGCTGATAGTGACGCTGATGGCCGGCGCCACCGTGCTGATCATCCGCGCCGCCCAGAGGCTAGCACGATGACGGCTGGCACGATGAGGCTGGCGCGATGACGGCGATGCGGCGCTTCCTGGCCAGCGGCTGGCTGTCGACCTATGCGTTCCTCTATGTCGTTTTCCTCTACCTGCCGGTCATCTTCCTGCCGATCTTTTCGGTCAACAGCGCCGCGACGCCGAAATTCCCGCTCTCCGGCTTCACGCTCAAATGGTATGAGGACCTGCCACGCACGCCGGCGCTGCTTGACGCTGCCTGGAACAGCCTGGTCGTCGGCGTATCGGCTTCCATCCTCTCCACCGTGCTTGGCATTCTCGCCGCCCGCTCGATCACCCGTTATCGCTACCCCGGCCGCCGCGCCATCAACGGCCTGATCATGGCGCCGCTGGTGCTGCCCGAAATCATCGTCGCCATATCCATGCTCCTGGTGATACTGCAACTGGGTTTGAGCCTGTCGCTGTTCACCATCGTGCTCGGCCACGTCCTGATCTGCATTCCCTATTCGATGACCGTGCTGACCGCCGGCTTCGAGGGTTTCGACCGCAGCCTGGAGGAAGCCTCCGCCGATCTCGGCGAGAGCGCCTTCGGCACCTTTAGACGGGTGACGCTGCCGATGGTGGCGCCGGCCATCATTTCCAGCCTGCTCGTCTGCTTCACCATCTCGCTCGATGAGTTCATCATCGCCTTCTTCCTGACCGGCACCGAGGCGACGCTGCCGATCTATATCTGGGGCCAGTTGCGCTTCGCCTCGAAGCTGCCCGGCGTGCTGGCCCTGGGCACGCTCTTGCTGGCTGCCTCGTTCCTGCTGATGACCATCGCTGAAATCCTGCGTCGCCGCGCGGCAAGGCGCACTCAGAACGAGGGAGGCCTCCATGCCTAAGCCGCCTCAAGCCGAACGATCCCACCAAACCGAACGACCAATGATCGAGATTCGCAACGTCACCCGCAACTATGGGTCGTTCAAGGCGCTGGACGACGCCTCGCTGACCATCAAGGAGGGCGAATTCTTCTCGCTGCTCGGCCCATCAGGCTGCGGCAAGACCACGTTGTTGCGCATGATCGCCGGCTTCGACAATCCGACCAGCGGCTTGATCTCGGTCGACGGCCAGTCGATGGAGGGCATCCCGGCCAATCGCCGGCCAACCAACATGGTTTTCCAGAGCTATGCGATCTTCCCGCATCTCAATGTCGAGCAGAACGTGGCCTATGGGCTGAAACGGTTGAGGCTCGAACGGTCGGAAGAAAAGCGCCGCGTCGAAGAGGCGCTGGCCCAGGTGTCGCTGACCGGCCTCGGCAAACGCCTCGCCACCGAGCTTTCCGGCGGCCAGCGCCAGCGCGTCGCATTAGCCCGGGCGCTGGTCATGCGGCCCAAGGTGCTGCTGCTCGACGAGCCGCTGTCGGCACTGGACAAGAAGCTGCGTGAGCAGATGCAGGTCGAGCTGCGCCGCCTGCAGCAGGCGGTCGGCATCACCTTCGTCCTGGTCACGCACGACCAGTATGAGGCGCTGGCGATGTCGGACCGCATCGCCGTGATGTTCGGCGGCAGGATCGCGCAGGTCGCTTCGCCCAAGGAGATCTACCAGCGGCCGGTCAACCGTCAGGTCGCCGACTTCCTCGGCGGCATGAATTTCGTCAAGGCCGAGATCGTCGAGGAGAACGGCGCTTCGCTGGTCCTCGACACGCTGGGCTTCGGCCGCGTCAAAACCGACAAGCCTAGGGCTTTCGTCCGCAATGGCGGCGCTGCGACGCTCGGCATCCGGCCGGAGCGTCTGCGCGTGTTGTGGGACAACGCCACGGCGAAGTTCGAGGTGGCCGGCAAGGTGGTGGAGCGCCATTACTTCGGCGAGATCACCCATCTGATCGTCGAGATCCCGGGATTGGAAAAGCCGCTTTCGGTGACCGAAACCAACGATTTCGGCGCCGACGACATACCGGTCGGCACCTCGATCCGCCTCGCCTACGATCCCGAGGCGCTGGTGGCGATGGCAGACTGAAGGCCCGAGATGATCTTTCGTGCAGCGATGCGCCCAGCCATAACAGCGCCCTCAATGTAGCCCGGGAATGACGGCGACAGTTCGGACGCGGCGAAATGCAGTGGCTGCGCGCCGGCAAGGATGATGCGTTCGGCATCGGTCGCCGTCGCATCGACGATAAGATCGCTGTAGCCGCCGCCGCTCCAGCGATCATGCGTCCAGTCGCGATAGCTGAAATCGAGCATGTCGGCGGCCTCCGTGCCGAGCGCATCCTTCAGCCTCGTCGTCACCTCGGCGCGCAATGCCGTGTCGCCGAGCTCACGCCAGCGCAGGGCCAGCGGCCCGCCGACGAAGACGACCAGCGCGGCGTGGTCGTTGTCCTTGCTCACGTCGCAGGCAAACAGCCCTGGCAGGTCGCGCCACATCACCACGCCGCTCAGACCTCTTGCACGCCAGAAGGCGCTGGGATAGCGCACCAGCACTTTGATCACCGCGCCGCTTTGCCAGACACCGAGCGCCCTTCTCAGGCCAGCCGGCAGCGGCGGTGCAAAGTCCAGCTTCGAGGCCGTCATCGGCGGCACCGCGACCAGGGCCGACCGCGCTTCGACCACACCCATCGCCGAGGCGAGACGAACCCCTTCCGGCCCGTGCTCGATGGTTCCGACCGGCGTGTTCAGCCGCACGCGATCGCCGAGGTCGCCGGCCAGATCGTCCGCCAGCGACTGCATGGTTTCACGCACGAAATATTGCAGCTCCGAAACCTCGTTGGTGATGCGACGGTCATTGTCGATCAGGTGCCACAGCGGCAGCTTTTCGAGCGCCTGGCACCACAAGCCCTCGATCATCGAACGGAAGGCCGCCTTGGCCTGGTCGGGATCAGGCTGACGGTCGAGCCATACCGCGACGGTCAATCCGGCAATATCAGGCTCGTCCGGCGCGATCGCATTCATCCGGTCGCGAATCGCCATCGAACCCAGGTAAGCTCGGTCGGCTTGCTGAGCGCTCATCCGCGGTTGCGTGATGAATTCCCCCTTTACATAGGTCTCAACCAGCGTCTTGCCGCGGGCCTCGACCAGCGCCATCAGTTCCGGCATGTCCTCGCACAGGAATTGGCCACCGCTGTCAACGCGCTCGCCGAGGCCGATCTCCATTGACTCGACCCGCCCGCCGACACGGTCGCGCGCTTCGAGCAGCAGGAAATCGACGCCGGCCTTCTTTAGTTCCAGCGCCGCCGACAGGCCGGTGAAGCCGGCGCCGACGATGACGACATCGGTTCGTTCGATCCCGCTCTTCAATAGCCGGCCTTGATCTTCTCGAACTCCTCGATCATCCGCTGCTTGAGCTCCGGCGCCACCGGCTGCTGGAACAAGGTCTTGTCGAGGAATTTGTCGAGATCGTCGAAGCCCCGCTCGGCCAGCAGCTTGGGCTCGATCGCTGCCATGCCGGCGCCGTTGCCATGACCATAGCCGAATGTCGTGACCATGTAGCCTGACACATCAGGCGCATTGACGGCGTTCAGGAAATCATAGGCGTGGTCGAGATTGCCCGGCGCGTCCTTCATCAGCACATAGCCGCACACCCAGGTCGACAGGCCTTCCCTGGTGCCGCGGTTCATGGCGATTGGCACACCCTGGCCTTTGAGCGTCACAAACGTCTCGTTCCAGCCCCAGGCCAGATCGACCTCGTTGCCGGAGAAGGCCTGATTGATGTCGGTATCGTCGGTCCAGTAGAAGCGGATGTTCTTGTGCACTTGGCGCAGGAAATCGGACGCCTCCTTGAACTGCGCATCGGTCATCTTGGTCCAGTCCTTCAACCCGATGACGAGGCTTGCCAGTGCATAGGCGTCGTCGACATTGTCGCCTATGGTGACGCGCCCTTTGAATTTCGGATCAGAGAAGATCCGCAGCGACTGCGCTTGTTCCGCCGTCACGTTGTCGGTGCGATAGAGCAGCGATGTGTTGCCCCAGTCGAAAGGCATGAACCAGGCCTTGCCGTCGGCGGCAGTAGTGAGATCCTTCATCGCCATGATGCCGGGATTGAGGTCTTTCCAGCCGGCGATGCGGCTGGTGTCGAGCGGCTGCAGCATGCCGGCCTCGCGCCACTTCACCACGCTTTGCGAGCAGGGGTGCGCAATGTCGGCCTTGAAGCCGGCCCGCATCTTCTGGAAGGCCTCGTCCTCGTCACCAAAGAAAGCGAAGGTCGGTTCAGTGCCGTATTTGACGGCGTAGGCCGGATGGAGCAGCGGATCCTCGTAGCCCGACCAGTCGAACACGACGAGGTCGCCCCCGTCCGCCGCAACGGCGAGGGCAGCTGGGCCGATCGTGCATGCGGCAGCAACGGCAAGGCGGCGAAGCATGGAACCCATGGCGCGAAACTCCTCATCGCGGGAAGCGGCGCAGCGACGTTACGGAATTTCAGTGACCTTGGCGAGCCCGCCCTGCCCGCCAGTTTGGTGGGCAGGCGAGATAGGTGAAACAAGCTCAATAGCCGGCTTTGATCTTCTCGAACTCAGCGATCATCTTGAGCTTGAGATCGGATGGAACCGGCGCCTGGAACAGCGTCTTGTCGATGAATTTCTGCACGTCGTCGTAGCCCTTTTCCTTCAGCACGGCCTGATCGACAGCGGCCATGCCCTTGGCGTTGGCCTGGCCATAGCCCCAGTCCTTGACCAGGATGTTGGCGACTTCCGGATCGTTGACGGCATTGAGATAATCATAGGCCTTGTCGGTATTCCCCGGCGCATCCTTGAACAGCACATAGCCGCAGACCCAGGTCGAGATCCCCTCGTCGGTATCCTTCTTGGCCTTGATCGGCACGCCGGCGGCTACCGACTGCACCGTCGCGTCGTTCCACGCCCAGGCAAGGTCGACCTCGCCGCCGCTCAACAGCTGGACGATATCGGTGGAATCGGTCCAATAGGAGCGAACATTCTTGTGCACCTGGCGCAGGAAGTCCGACGCCTGCTTGAACTGGTCGTCGGTCATCTTTGTCCAGTCCTTGAGCCCGATCGCCAGCGAGGCCAGCGCATAGGCGTCGTCGACATTGTCGCCGATGGAAACCCTGCCCTTGAACTTGGGATCGGCCAAGGCCTTCAGCGACTGGACGTCCTTCTCATCGACCTTGTCGGAATTATAGGTCAGCTGCGAGTTGCCCCAGTCCCAAGGCATGAACCAGGCCTTGCCGTCGGCGGTGGTAGCGAGATCCTTCATCGCCATGATACCGGGATTGAGGTCTTTCCAGGCCGATATCTTCGAGGTATCGAGCGGCTGCAGCAGCCCCGCCTCACGCCATTTCACCACGCTTTGCGAGCAGGGATGGCCGAGATCGGCCTTGAAGCCGGAGCGGGCTTTTTCGAACGCCTCGTCCTCGTCGCCGAAGAAGGTGAAGGTCGGCGAGTCGCCGTTCTTGTCGACATATTTCTGGTGGAAACCGGGATCCTCGTAGCCGGACCAGTCGAACACGATCAGGTCCTTGTCCGCGGCAACCGCAAGCGTTGCGACCGAAGCCGCCAGCACACCAGTCAGTGCCAATGTCAGTGTCAGGCGTCGGGCCATGGTCTTCATTGCTGTTCCATCCTCTTTTTTTGATTGTTCATGCAGTCTTGTCGCTGCCGGCTGTTGGCCACGGATAATGCTTTGGAAATGCAGCCGACAGGAACTCGTTCGCCGCCTGCAACGCGGTTTCGCGGGTGACGTCCTCTGTTCCCATCATCAGGCGCAGCCACAGGCCCTCCAGCATGGCACTGAGCGCCAGCGCCATGACTTGCGGCTCGAAGGCATAGCCGCCGCTTTGCTTGAGCGTCGCGCAAAGATCGATGAAGACTTTCTGATAGGCCGCGTCGCGCGCGCCGCACAGCGCCTGATAAGTCGGGCGCGACTTGGCCTCACCCCAGAAGGCGCACCAGGCGGCCAGCTTGCGCTTGTTGCAGATCGAGCGGTCGAAATCGGCGGCAACCAGAGCCTGCAACTGGCGGGCAGGATCGTCGCCAGCCTTGGTGAGGGCAGCGCGCCAGTGCGCGGCATATTCGTCGGCCATGTATGCTAACGTGGCGACGAGCAGCTTCTCCTTGCTCTCGAAGTGAAAGTTGACGATCCCGCGCGACAGGCCGGCGCCATCGGCGACATCGGCCATCGTCGTCTCCGAATAGCCGCGTTTGGCCAGCGAATCGATTGTCGCCTCGATCAGCTGCAGCTGCCTGACCTCCTTCGACGCCTTGCGACCGCGCTTTTCGGGCTCGTGTTTGCGCGCTGATTCGAGGAGGGCCTCCCTGGCCTCGGCTGTCTTCATGGGCGTGATGGTCTCCAGCATCGCCGGCTATCCAACCGGCTTTCGACCGCGAAGATGAGTGGGACGGTGCTCGCCGCTGTCAAGAACCTTCTGCATGGCTTCCCAGGTTCGTATGTTCTTGTCGACATAGGCCGCACCGACCGCAGCCGCAACCGCCGGGTAGAGTGGGCCCTTGAGGCGTTTCAATTCCTCCCGCGCGACGTCGCGATACCAGGGATTGCGGTCACGCACCGTGACGTCTGCAAAGCCTGCCCGGCGCATCGCCGCGGCATAGCGGGCCGGCGATGCCATAGCGAAGGACAGGCCCTCCGCGGCGACATAGGCCTTCATCTCAGGCGATGGTTCACCGTCGTGCGAGATCATCCAGTTCGATGCCGCGAAGACACCGCCCGGCTTCAGCACGCGAAAGATTTCGGCAAACAAGGTTTCCTTGTCAGACACGTGCAGCAGCGCATCCTTCGAGAAGATGACGTCGAAGGAACTGTCGGCGAAGGGCAACGGCCCGGGCGGCGTCTGGACGAAATTGGCGCGACCGGAAAGCCCGCGTGCGGCCGCTCTTTGCCTGGCCATCTCGATCACCGGCGGCTCGACATCGAAGCCTGTAACGTGGGCAGCGCCATGGCGCTCGAGCAAATGCAGCGTGATACCGCACCCGCAGCCTATGTCGAGGATCGACTTGCCCTTGAGCGCAAGGCCCTCGACAACCCGGTCGACCTCATCCGGCCCGCCAGGCGACAGATAGCCGTCGCCCCACAGCGCCTCGAGGAAGCGGATGGCGGTGTCGTCATATTCCGGCTCGGCATCTACCGTTTCGATCATCAGACCTCAGTCCAAAGCCCATACCGAATGTTGGCAAAGCCTAGCGGATTAACGCGAAAACGCAACATCATTTGTTGAACATTCATTCAAAATGGCTGGACAATATGGCGACAGCCATGCCAGATTTCGCGTATTCGGGATCGATCACACGAAGCGGTCGGGCAGAAATGAAGGCTGAGCCAAGATGAAATCCTGGGATGCGATCGTCATCGGTGGCGGCCACAACGGTCTGGTCAATGCCTGCTATCTGCAGCGCGCCGGGCTCGACGTGCTGGTCGTCGAGAAGAACGGCTGGGTCGGCGGCGCCGCCACCAGCAGGGAATTGACGCCTGGCTTCCTCTATTCCAACTGCTCCTATGTCTGCTCGCTGTTTCGCCCCGAGATCATGCGCGACCTCGAACTGCCGCGCTTCGGCCTGCAGGTGATTTCCTACGAGGGCGGCGCGGTGTTCACCAGGGATGGCGACTATCTCGCCAATTACCGCGATCACGATGCTCACCGGCGCGAGTTCGCCCGCTTTTCCAAGCGCGACGCCGAAGCCTATGACCGCTATTCCCGTGACGTGACGCGGCAGTGCCGCTTCATCCAGCCATTGCTGATGCGCACTGCACCCGACCCGACCAGTTTCCGGCCACGCGACCTCGGCGAACTTCTGTATCTGGGCAGAAAGTTCGCCGGGCTCACGCCTGAGGAAATGGCGCTGACGCTGCGCTTCTGGACCATGTCGATCTCGGATTTCCTCGACGAATATTTCGAGACCGATGTCATCAAAGCGAATTTCGCGCTGTCCGGCATCATCGGCACTGCGCTCGGCCCGATGTCGCCCGGCACGGCCTATGTGCTGCTGCACCACTATATGGGAGAGGTCGACGGCTCCGTCGGCGCCTGGGGCTATGCGCGCGGCGGCATGGGCGCTGTCACCAAGGCGCTCGCCGCCTCCTTCCAGGCCTCCGGCGGCGCCATCCGCACCGGCGCCGAGGTCGACCATGTGCTGATCCAGCGCGGCAGGGCCAAAGGCGTCATGCTGGCCGGCGGCGAGGAGATTTATGGCAAGCTCATCGTCTCCAACGCCGATGTGAAACGCACCTTCCTCAAGCTGGTCGAGGAAAAGGAACTGCCCGACGTCTTCCTGCGCCGAGTCAGGAATTTCAAGATCCGCGGCTCGTCGGGCAAGGTCAATATCGCGCTGGATTCGCTGCCCGAATTCCCGGCGCTGCCGAAGGATTCGCCGGTCTATCGCGGCGATATGCATTTCACCGATTCGATGGAGCGCATGGAGCGCGCCTATGACGACTGGAAGGCCGGACGCTGGTCGGCCGACCCTTTCCTCGACATGGTGATCCCGACGACGCTCGACCCGACCATGGCGCCGCCTGGCAAGCACTTCATGAGCTGCTTCGTGCAGTACGCGCCACCGAAGGTGAACGGCCGCGACTGGACCGACGCCGACCGCGATGGTTTTGCCGAAAGCGTGATTTCGCAGATCGCCGAGTATTCGCCGGGCTTCCGCGACCGCATCGTCCATATGGAGGTGCGCACGCCGCGTGAGATCGAGGCCGAGGTCGGCCTGACCGAAGGCAATATCTTCCAGGGCGAGCTGACCTTCGACCAGCTTCTGTTCAACCGTCCGGTGCCGGGCTACGCGCAATACCGCTCGCCGGTCACGGGGCTCTATATGTGCGGGTCCTCGACCCATCCCGGCGGCGGCGTCATGGGCGCGCCCGGTCGCAATGCAGCGGCCGAAATCCTGCGCGACCTTGCCAAGCCGACTAAGCATATGAGCCCGGCCCATGACGTTATTTGATGTTGTTGTCATCGGTAGCGGCCACAACGGCCTCGTCGCCGCCGCCACGCTGGCGAAAGCCGGCCGAAAGGTGCTGGTGCTGGAAGCCGCCGGCGACGTTGGCGGTGCTGCGCGCACCGAGGAATTCGCACCTGGCTTTCGCGTCTCATCGATTGCCCATCTGCTGAACCGCCTGCACCCCGATGTGGTGAAGACGCTGGAGCTGGACAAGCACGGGCTGCAATTCGCGCGCGGCGACTTCGTGCCGTCCGTGGCGCTGTCGAAAGACGGCCCGCCGCTTGTCCTGCACGGCGCCTATGGCGAGGTGCTGACCGGCGCCAGTTCCTCCGAGCAGACCGCCTGGAAGGAGCTGCGTGCGCAACTGCTGCGCTACGCCGGCATCCTGAAGCCGTTCCTTGCGCGTCGGCCGCCCGATCTCGGCAGCATGTCGCTGCTTGAGACGGCATCGCTCGGCCAGGCTGCGATGGCGTTGAAGAAGCTCGGCAAGGAGGACATGCGAGACTTCCTGCGCGTGCTGTTGATGAACGTTGCCGACCTGCTCGACGAGCAGCTTGCCGATATCAGGCTGAAGGGCCTGCTCGCCTTCGATGCCACGCTCGGCAGCCATCTCGGCCCGCGCTCGCCGACCTCGCTGCTCGGTCTCTACTTTCGGCTGGCGGGCGAGGCAGGCGGCACTGCCGGCGCGCAGGTTCTGCCAAAGGGCGGCATGGGTGCTGTCATTTCAGCCATCCGCGCTGCAGCGGAAAAGGCAGAGGTGACCATCCGCACGGCGACTCCGGTGGCAAGGATAATCGTCGAGAAAGGCTGCGCCGTCGGCGTTGTGCTGGCCAGCGGCGAGATGCTCCGCGCCAAGACGATCGTCTCCGCCATCAATCCGGCGACCACTTTTTTCGACCTTATCGGACCGCGCGAGATCGACACCGGCTTTGTCCGCAAAGTGAAGAACATCCGCATGAAGGGCGATGCGGCGAAGCTGCATCTGGCGCTTGACCGGCCGCCGCAATTCACCGGCGTCGATGCCGCCGGCCACAAGGGCCGTCTGGTGATGGCGCCCTCGCCCGATCATATCGAGCGCGCCTTCAATCCATCGAAGTACGGCGAGTTCTCGCCCGAGCCGGTGATGGAGATCACGCTGCCCAGCCTTGCCGACTCGTCGCTGGCGCCGGACGGCGCCTGTGTGCTGTCTGCGGTCGTGCAGTATGCGCCCTATGCGCTGAAAGAAGGCTGGAGCGTTGGCAAGTCGAAATTCCTCAAGGCGATCATGGCTCAATTGGAGATCTATGCGCCGGGAATCGGCAAGACTGTGCTTCATGCAGAGCTGCTGACACCGGCCGACATCGAGGCGCGCTACCGGATGCCGGGCGGTCACTGGCATCACGGTGAACTGCAGGCCGACCAGATGCTGATGTCGCGCCCCGTCTCCGGCTGGTCGGGCTACGACACGCCGATCGACGGGCTGTTCCTCGCTGGCGCCGGCTCGCATCCGGGCGGCGGCGTTTCCGGCGCGCCAGGGCTGAATGCCGCGCGGCGCATTATTGGGATGAAGGGGTAGGCATGAATACTCAATCGGCCAAGGCCGTGCTCTACGGCGCCCCCCTCTGTCCTGCCGGACATCTCCCCCACTTGGGGGGAGATTGGCCGTCATCCCGCTTTCGCCAATCACCAACGCCCGAGGAACAAGAGGAGGCGCCCAAGCTGCCGATCTCCCCCCTCGTGGGGGGATGTCCGGCAGGACAGAGGGGGGCGCGAAGGAATGCAGTCATGAATCAGCTACCTACCCTCGACGCCTCAGCAGCCCGCGCCGCAGCACAATCCCATTTCCGTACCTTGCGGCTCGGCACGCCGTTCCAGCCGCGCATCGACGCGCTGGCCAGGACCAATGACTGGTACAATTGGGCCGGCTACCGCGCTCCACATTCGCTGTGGGACGAGGAGCTCGAATACTTCGCCATCCGCAGCCAAGCGGCCCTGTTCGACATCTCGCCGATGACGAAATACCGCATCGAGGGGCCGGACGCCCAGGCCTTTCTCAATCGCGTCACGCTGCGCGATGTGACCAAGCTGAAGTCGGGCTGCGTCCACTACACCGCCTGGTGTGACGACGACGGTTTCGTCCTCGACGACGGCACGCTGTTCCGCCTGTCGCCGACGCGGTTCCGGCTGTGCTCGCAGGAACGGCATCTGCCGTGGCTGCTGGATAGCGCCACAGGCTTCGACGTGACGGTCGAGGAAGAAACAGAGGCCGTCGCCGGCCTAGCGCTGCAGGGGCCGACCTCGTTCGCCGTATTGCGCGATGCCGGTTTCGCCGGCATCGAAAGACTGAGGGTTTTTGATCTAGCCGAGTTCCCGCATGACCACGGCACCATCACCATCTCGCGAACCGGTTTCACCGGCGATCTCGGCTACGAACTGTTCGCGTCGGCCGCCAAGGCGCTCAGCCTCTGGGACCGGCTGATACTGGCCGGCGAATTACGCGGCATCCGCGCCATCGGCTACACCGCACTCAATCGCGCCCGGCTGGAGGCTGGGCTGATCGTTGCCAATGCGGATTTCACGACGTCCGAGCATGCCATCCGTGCCGACCGCTTGCGCATGCCGGACGAGATCGGTCTCGGCTTCATGATCGACCTGCAAAAGGGTCATTTCAACGGCCGCCGCGCCATCGTCGACGCGCGGATAAAGAAGCGTCTCCGCCATGTGCTGGTCGGGCTTGAGATCGAGGGCAACATTCCCGCAGAACACGCCATCGTCTACTACAGGAAAAGCCAGGAGGTCGGGCTGGTCAGCGCCGCCATGTGGTCACCGATGGCCAAGCGCAACATCGCCCTCGCCTCGCTGGCGCGGCCGTTTGGCGACACGGTCGTCGACGACCTCTGGGTCGAGATCTACGCCATGCGCGAGTTGCAATACCAGAAGCTGATGAAGCGGGCCAAGGTGGTGCAGCGGCCCTTCATCAAGCTCGACCGCCGCACCGCCAGTCCACCGGCGGATTTCTGACCATGACGGATGAGGCAAACAAGCACGACGTCGATGCAGAAGCCAGCGAGCAGTGGGAGCTGGTCAACACGCCGCTCGGCGAAAAATGGTCGGGCCGCACGCGCTATGCCGCGGCCATGTTCTTTTACAAACGCGGCGAGATGAACGCCGAGACGCTCGAAGTCTACCGCATCTGCGCGCGGTTGGATTCGACGGATCCGCTGCCGATCATCCGCGATCGCGGCATCGGCCGGGACTGGCTGAAGCGCATAGGCTTTGAATAGCTCGCCCCAGGGTGTGTTGAGATTCAGGTCAGGCCGCGCCGAGAATGGTGGTTTCCGAGAACCGGAGCGGAGCGTACTTAAAGTACGTGAGCCCGCGCATGACCCCGAAATCGAGATCGATTTCGGAAAGATCATGCGCAAAATCAAAGTTCTACAGCGTCCTTTGCGCGCCCAATAGGGCGCGCGGCGCTGTAGGTAAGCGCAGAAAACCGCCGTTCGCAGGCCGGCATCACCTGAATATCAGCAGACCCTACCCGATCGTCTTTTCCAGCATGCTGATCCAGTTGCGATAGGCGATCTTCTCGATCAGCGCGCGACCGAAGCCGCGCGCGGCGAGCGCATCGATGAGCTTCGGCAGGCCGGTGACATCGCCGATCACAGCCGGGATCATGGCGCCGTCGAAATCGGACCCGAGGCCGACGCCGTCTTCGCCCAGTGCTTGCAGCAGCGAATCGACATGGCGCGCCATGATGTCGAGACTGGTGTCGGCATTCATCCTGCCGTCTTCGCGCAAGAATCCGGTGGCGAAATTCAGCCCGACCATGCCGCCCGAGTCGCGGATCGCGCCGAGCTGCCAGTCGGTGAGGTTGCGGGAATGGCCGCAGATCGCATGGACATTGGAATGGGTCGCGACCAGCGGTGCGTCGCTGATCTCGGCGACGTCGCGAAACCCCTTTTCGTTGAGATGCGAAAGGTCAACCATGATGCCGAGCTGGTTGCAGGCCTTGACCAGCGCCTTGCCAGCATCTGTCAGGCCAGGTCCGGTGTCGGGTGTCGACGGAAAGCGGAACGGCACGCCGTGGCCGAAGGCGTTCGGGCGGCTCCAGACGATGCCGAGCGAGCGCAAGCCGGCGGCATACAGCACGTCGAGCATCGTCAGTTCGGGGTCGATCGCCTCGACGCCTTCGATATGGAACACCGCAGCGATCGATCCTTGCGCCATCGCGTTTCGCACGTCGCCGGCGCTGCGGCAAACGGTGAGCGCCGACGCCCGCTCCAGCCTGTACAGGATCGAGGCCATGGCGATGGTGGAATCGAGCGCGTCGGCACGGGAGAGTTCAGGCGGCAACGGCTCGTTGTCGCTGGGTGCCGGCGGCACCGCGCTGCGCCTGGATTTCTCAGCCGGCGGCGGGAAGATCGCGAACATGCCGCCGGCAAAGCCGCCCTTCTTCGCGCGGGGCAGGTCGATGTGGCCGCCCTGCGTCCCTTCGATGAACAGCTTTTCGACATCGGTGTCTTTCGACTGATAGAGCCGGAGCAGCGTATCGTTGTGGCCGTCGAAGACGGGGACGAGATCGGATTCGGTCATCAGGGAGCCATTCGGTTAAGGGGGTGTGCCTCAGACGCAGCCAGTCTGCAGGCGATGTGCCTAATTAGGCAAGATGTGCGAACTGCGCAAATGCCAGAGACGTTATCCCGTTGTGGCCACCCGCTCTTCCACCGTCATCCCGCGCGCTCAGGTGGCCGAATTGAGCCGAACCTACTGTTTCAGCACGTCGGCCCATTCCTTGTGACGATGGAACTGGGCGTTGGCGAACGGGCATAGCGGGATGATCTTCTTGCCCGCCGCGCGCGCGTCCTCGACGGCGCGGGTGACGAGGCGAAGCCCGGCACCCTGGCCGCGAAATGCATCCGGCACCTCGGTGTGGTCGATGATGATCTGGTGCTCGCCGATCTTGGTGAAGGTCATCTCCGCCTCGGCGCCGTCCGGCCCGCGCAAGAGATAACGGCCCTTGGAGCCGCGGTCCTCCAGTTCGATCTCCGGCAATTGGTCAAGCATTGCTTACGCTCCTTCTACCGGCGTAGCGGACAGAAATCGCCGCGCCGCCTCGATCTCGTTCGACTGCACCTCATGGCCGCCGTCATGCCACTCCACTGTGACATCGGCGCCATCGGCGCGCAAATACGCCTCCAGCCGCGACGTCAGGTTGGGCGGGCAGATCGGATCGCGCCTGCCGGCGGTGACCAGGATGCGGCGGCCGGCAAGGCTGCCGTGCACCTGCGGCTCGAACGGGATCAGCGGATGCATCAGCACCGCCGCATCGAGAAGCGGCGGCGCAGCGAACACCACCGAGGCCAGGATGTTGGCGCCGTTGGAATAGCCGAGGCCAAGCACCGACGAGGGTTTTGCCGCCTCGACATGTGCCCTGATAAAACCCACCATCTTGTCCGTCGCCCGCGCCAGGTCGCCCATGTCGTAGACGCCCTCGCCGGTGCGGCGAAAGAAGCGTCCCGCACCGTGTTCCGAGACATCGCCGCGCGGCGAGATGATGGTCGCCTGCGGCGCGAGATCGCGCCCGAGCGACAGAAGCTGGCTCTCGTCGGCCCCGGT
Source organism: Mesorhizobium sp. M6A.T.Cr.TU.017.01.1.1 (assembly GCF_004023115.1). NCBI lineage: Bacteria > Pseudomonadati > Pseudomonadota > Alphaproteobacteria > Hyphomicrobiales > Phyllobacteriaceae > Mesorhizobium > Mesorhizobium sp. M6A.T.Cr.TU.017.01.1.1. The sequence goes on along the minus strand of NZ_RZTA01000003.1, from coordinate 54,151 downwards.
GCCGTGGAAGACGAAAAGCAGCGCGCTGCCCGGCGAACCGGGCAGCACCTTGTGGATGTAAGCGTCCTTGCTCATGGCCCTGTCCTCAGTCTTCGAGCTTCTGCAAATGCTGTTCGAGATAGGGCCTCAGATGCTGGTGCTGCGTCGGCAGCTTCAGCGCCTCACCGAGATGGGCCGTATCCTCGTCGCGGTCGAAGCCCGGCTCGTTGGTCGAGACCTCAAACAGCACGCCGCCAGGCGTGCGGAAATAGATCGCCCAGAAATAATCGCGATCGATCACCGGCGTCACCTGATAGCCGGTGTCCATCAGCGCCTTGCGCACTTCGAGTTGCTTGGCGCGGTTTTCGACGGCGAAGGCGACGTGGTGGACGGATCCCGCGCCGAGATCAGCAAAAGCAGCGCCCGGCAGCGCTTCGATATCGACGAAATTGGCGCCATTGCCGTTCTTCACTGCCAGCCGTTTTACGTTGCCGGATGTGTCGACTTCCTCATAGCCCATGAATTTCAGCAGCTCTTCTGTGGCGCCGCCATCCTTGAGTCTGAGCGACACTGAGTGAAACCCGCGGATCGCCTCGTCGGAGGGAATGCCAGCTTTCGCCCATGGCGCACGATGGTCGGCCTTGTTCTCGACCAGCGCAAACCCGTCGCCATCGGGACCGGCGAAGGCAAGCCGCTTCTCGCCGAATGTTTCTTCGCGCGACAGCCCCATGACGCCCTCATCGGCAAAACGCTTTTCCCAATAGGCGAGCGTGCCTTCGGGCACCGAATAGACCGTGGTGCCGACCTCGCCGACGCCGTGGCGGCCCTTGCCGATGTTGGGGAAGGGGAAATAGGTCATCACCGAGCCGGGCGTGCCGACCTCGTCGGCATAGTAGAGGTGGTAGACATCCGGCGCGTCGAAATTGACGGTTTTCTTGACCCGGCGCAGGCCAAGCTTTTTTGTGAAGAATTCATTGTTCTGGCGTGCATCCCTGGCCATCGAGGTGACATGATGCAGGCCCTTGATCTGGTCGAGCATTTTCCTGCTCCTTCCCTTGTCCTGTGCGGCCCATGCCGCGGTCCACGCCAATATGAGGACCCGCCAGCCGGCGGCAAAGGCCGCAAACGCAGAATAGACTGTGCTGGAAAAGTGAACAATAAGGCGATTTCTGTTCACTATTCAGAAAACCCGTCAGGCTTGCGTCATCGCCAAAATTCGGCTCCATGAGCGGCACGGACACATGATCGGGAAGGATACAGCGATTGGCCGAAAAAGGCAGACGCCAGAACATTCTCCTGATCACCTGCGACCAGTGGCGCGGCGATTGTCTGTCGGCTGTCGGTCATCCGGTGGTGCGGACCCCGAACGTCGACGCGCTCGCTGCCGAGGGCATACTGTTCAGAAAACATTATGGCGGGGCGGCGCCCTGCTCGCCGGCGCGCGCTTGCCTCTACACCGGCCTCTACCAGATGAACAACCGCGTCTGCCGCAACGGCACGCCGCTCGACGCCCGCCACGGCAACATCGCGCTCTCGGCGCGCAGCCTCGGCTATGATCCGACGCTGTTCGGCTATACCGACGTGTCGCCCGACCCGCGCGCTCTGGCGCCAGGCGACCCGCGGCTGAAAAGCTACGAAGGCGTGCTGCCCGGCTTCACCGTGCGCCAGCTCCTGCCGGAGCATCAGAAACCGTGGCTGTCCTGGCTCAAGGCGCGCGGCATCGATAGCGGCGCCGGCTTTCCCGATATCCATCGCCCAGCAGACGAGGCTGGAGGCAGGATCGAAAGCGCGGTGACCAGCGCACCGCCCGTCTATTCGAAGGACGAGACCCCAGCCGCTTTCCTGACCGGCGAATTCGTCCGCTGGCTTGGCGAACAGGAGCGCGACACACCGTGGTTTGCGCATCTCTCCTTCCTCAGCCCGCATCCGCCCTTCATCGTGCCGGAGCCTTACAATACGATGTATGATCCGGCCGACGGCACAGCCTTCAGCCGCGCCGCGAGCTGGCAGGCCGAGGCGGAGAGCCACCCCTACCTTGCCTATGATCTTGACCAGCAGCAGCGGGCAAAATTCCGCCCCGGCGCCGAAGGCAAGGTGCGCGATTGGGGCGACGACGATTTTCGCCGCATCCGCGCACTCTATTACGGCATGATCTCGGAGGTCGACGCGCAGCTTGGCCGCATCTGGCAGGCGGTCAAGGCGGCGGGTGCATGGGATGACACCATCATCGTGCTGACCTCGGACCACGCCGAGATGATGGGCGACCATTACATGCTGGGCAAGGGCGGCTTCTTCGACGGCAGTTTTCATATTCCGCTGATCATCCGCGACCCGCGTCGCCGCAATGCGGCCGGCGCCAGCGTCGACCGCTTCAGTGAGGCGGTGGACATAGCGCCGACATTGCTCGATCTGCTTGGCGAGGAAACGCCGCCGCATCTCGACGGACAATCGCTGAAGCCGTTCCTGGATGCCGGGGAGCCGGACAACTGGCGCGAGGCCGCGCATTGGGAGTTCGATTTCCGCTCGGTAGCCGACGGTGATGCCGAGCGCCACTTCGGCATCGGTCCGCGCCAGTGCAATCTGGCCGTCATCCGCACGGAAAAATTCAAATATGTACATTTCGGCGGCGGCCTGCCGCCACTGCTGTTCGACCTGGAGAAGGATCGAGACGAGCTAACCAATGTCGCTGGCGACCCGGCCTATTTGCCAGTCCGGCTGGAGCTTGCCGAAAGGCTGCTTGCCTGGCGGGCCGAACATCTCGACCAGTCGCTGGCGCTTGCCGAACTGACCGAGGATGGCGTTGCCGGCCACGTCGCAGGCCTGCCACCTTTCCAGTCATGAAAAGGCCCGCGCCGTTGCCGGCACGGGCCTTTTTCATCGTTGGAGCGAACTACCGCATGATCATGCGCTGTGTGTCGCGGTTTTGCGCATATGTAGCCTTGTCATAGGGGGCCTGCGCCTCGAGCTGCTCCTTGGTGAAGTTCGTGTAGAGATAGCGCTTGCCATCCTTGTCGGTCATGAATTTGAGGTTGTCCATGCCGATCGCCACCTCCTTCTCGCCAACGCCAAGGAAACCGCCGACGTCGATGATGACGGCGTCGACCTTCTTGTCGCCCGTCAGCACGACGTCACCAATTTCACCGACATTGACATCATTGGCGCCATAGACGGTGGTTCCAACCAGATCCTCGGACCGGATTTTGTCGACCGGCATTTCGGTCAGCGCCGACTTGTCGATCGCAGCGGTCTGCGTCTGGTCGGGGGCGGAGGCGTCAGGCGTTGCTGCAGCCGGAGCCTCGGCTGTCTTGTCCATTGGGGCCGGAGCAGCGGTGTCAGGCGTTGCCGCGGGGGCTTGCGCCGTCTTGTCCGCCGGTGCTGGAGCCGGAGTGACGGTAGGGGTGGTAGCTACCGGCGCCGCCGCGTCAGTGGATGCGGTAGTCACCGGGGCGGGATCATAAGGCCTGCGGTCGAACTCCGGCAACGCCTCCAGCCCCTCCTTCGTGGTCTCGGCCACCAGCCAGCGATCACCGTCCCTCTCCGCCCACTTGGCCTTGTCGAACTGATAGGCCACGTTCTTTTCGCCAACCTCAAGGAAGCCGCCGACGCCAATGATCAGCGACTCGGCCATGCCATCCTTGGCCAGGACGATGTCGTTCACGTCGCCGATGTTTTGAGCATCGTCGCCAGTGCCGTTGTAGACGGTTTCACCGATGATGTTGGTGGCAAGGTTCCCATCGGCGCGCTTCACGGGTTCGGCAGGAGCCGGTTCAGCCGGAGCCGCCGGAGCGTTCTGTGCGGTGGTATCGGTCGCGCCAGAAGGGGCTGGAGGAGCCGTGGCCGTGGTGTCGCTGGCCGCAGGAGCCGGATCATAGGGCTTGCGATCGAAGTCCGGCTGAGCCGTCAATTCATCCTTTGTGGTTTGGGCAATCAGCCAGCGGTCGCCATTGCGTTCGGCCCACTGCAGCTTGCTGTAGTCGAAAGTGACATTCTTGGCGCCGACGCCAAGAAAGCCGCCGACGCCGATGACGACGGATTTCGCCTGACCGTTTTCATCGAAGATGACATCACTGACATTGCCGATGTTCTCGGCATCGACGGCTGTGCCATTATAGACAGATTCACCGATGATATTGGTTACCAAGCTGCCTTCGGCGCGCGGAATGGGAGCAGCCGGAGCGGTATCCTGGACTGCTGGATCCTGCGTCTGCGCCGGGGTTGTGGCCGTCTGCGCGTATGCGCCGGTCGCAATCAACGCTGCGAGTGCGGTGGTGGTTAAAAGGGTGCGGATCATTGTAATCTCCTCGTGCGTTATTTCGTTCACGCCACGGGCCGCCGGTGGGAGATTGGTCGCGGCGTTACATATTCACAACGTCGTGACCGCGCCGTTGTTCCGAAACCATGGCGAGCGTCGTGAAAAAACCCTCCGAACCGCGCCAATCAGGCAGTCGGCCGGTGAGATTCGCGCCTGTATTTTCGTTAGAGCTGCGGAACTTTTTTTCAGCCGCCCCGTTTCAGCCTGTGGCTGGGTCTGTCCTGGTCGATGATCACCCAATGGCTGACAAGAAAAAACGGAGCGGGGGGATGCGATTTGCGGCGGTGCTGAACCAGGAGGGCGGCACCTTGCGCACGATTGATCTTTCCGCGTTCACCGACCGGATGCGCCAGACATTGGAGGCAGCAGGTCACTCCATCGATATCGACATCGTTGCCGGCAATGACATAGTTAGAGCGCTGGACCGCATCGCTTCGAAGCACAGCATCGACATTGTTCTGGCCGGTGGCGGCGACGGCACCATTTCGGCCGCGGCGGCTCGGTTGATGGGCAAGAAGAAGGCACTTGCCATTTTGCCGGCTGGCACGATGAACCTGTTCGCGCGCGGGCTCGGCATCCCACAGACCCTTGACGCGGCAGTGAAATCCTTTGCCGACGGCGAGGTGATCGCAGTCGATATGGCAACCGCCAATGGCCAGCCATTCGTGCACCAGTTCTCGATCGGCATGCATGCCAGGATGGTTCAACTTCGCCAGACCATGGAGTTTGGCTCGCGGTTGGGAAAGATGCGGGCCTCGGCGAAGGCTGCCTGGGCGGCGATCAACAATCCGTCGGCAATGAAGGTGACGCTGACTATCGGCGAAGCCGAGATCGTGACGCGCACCACCGGCATCGGCATCACCAACAATCTGTTCGGTGAGGGTCATCTACCCTATGCCGACAATCCCGCCGGCGGCGTGCTCGGCATCTATGTCACGGTGGCGCGGCGGCGTGGCGAACTGATCAGGTTCCTCTTCGACATGGCGCGCGGCAAATGGCGCGACAGCGAGCACGTCGAAATCCACCAGGCCGACCGGGCCGTTTTGAAAGTCCACTCGGCAACCAAGAAATTCCGAGCCGTCATGGATGGCGAACTGGTCAGGCTTGACCGCGAAACGACGATCGAAATCCGTCCTGGTGCGCTGAACGTTCTCGTCCCGGCGCGCGCTGTCCAAGCGAAGGCCGCGTGATGCAGGCCGGCACAGTCGATCGGAAGGCTTCAGCCTTTGGGAATCTCGCCCTGTTCGTTCCTGGGAAGCTCGCCCTGTTCGGTTGTCGACGTCTTGTCTATCATGTTGCCGTAAATCTCCGCGATGCCCCAGGCGATAAACGCCAAAAGCAGTGCGGCGATCAAGATACGGAAAGTGTGCCACCCCCAGCGTCCCTGGCGGGCTTTGTCTTCAGGAACGATCTTGGGCATGATCGGCCTCCATGTTGTTTGGCGCAAGCATGTCGTTTGGCGCCGGCGCGCGCCGCTGGCAAAACGTGGTTGGGTAACGGTTCCTCAAGGCGAAGGTTCCGGTTTCAGAGCCAGGCAACTGGCCTAGCGCGAATGGCTGCAAGCCGATGCATTTGGGGGCCTTGTGGATAGCAGGGTAGTGAAAAAGCCGACTCTGCCGGTCGATGTGCTTGGCGCGGTTGGCGCCGCGGACCGGCTTGCCGTGCTCCACGGTCTCGATGCAATCGACACGACGGCCGATCCTGACTTCGACCGTATCAGCGCTCTTGCCGCCGCGGTGATGCAAGCACCTATCGCGCTCGTCACGCTGCTCGGTGTCGAGCGGCAATGGTTCAAGTCCTGTGTCGGCCTGGATGAGACCGAGGCCGCGACCGATACATCTTTCTGCGCCCACGCCATTGCCGCCGGCGACGAGCCGATGGTGGTGACCGATGCGAGCACGGATTCACGTTTCAACGCCAGCCCGCTGGTCACCGGCGAGCACCATGTCCGTTTCTATGCGGGTGCGGTGATTGTGGTAGCCGGCGCCCGGATCGGCACGCTCTGCGTGCTCGACCGCAAGCCGCGCGCGTCGCCGTCTACCGCCAAGCTCGAACAATTGACGGCGCTCGCCAGTCTCGCCGCCAGCCTGTTCGCATTGAAGGACGCCACCCGCAACGGCGCCAGCGCCGCTGCGGCGCTGGCGCGTGAGGAAAAGCGGCGCGCCATAGCGCTCGACGCCGCCTCGCTCGCTAGCTGGGCATGGGATATCCCCACCGATATGATCGAATGCGATGTCCGGCTGTCCGAGCTGTTCGACCTGCCGCGCTCGAATCGGCTAAGGGCGCGCGATATCCTTGCTGCCATCGACCCGCGCGATGTCTACCAGACCGAGACGCACTTTCGCGACGCGCTGGCCAGCGGTGACGACTATTTTGGCGAATACCGCGTCAAGGGCTTCAGTCCGCCGCGCTGGCTCGCTACGCGCGGCCGTGTCATCGAGCGCGACGGCGACGGCAAGCCGACGTTGATCTTCGGCGTCAATTACGACGTCACCGAACGCAAGCTCGGCGACGAGCGGCAACGGCTCTTGCTGCGCGAGCTGAACCATCGCGTCAAGAACACGCTGGCGACCGTGCAGGCACTGGCGACGCAAACCGTTCGCCATGCCCGCCAGCCGAGCGAGTTCCTCGAAGCCTTTAGCGCCAGGCTTCAGGCGCTAGGCGCCGCCCACAGCCTGCTGTCCGACCGCGAGTGGCGCGGCATCGGCATTCGCGAACTCGTGCAGATCGAGGTCAAGCCGTTCGACACCGCCCAACAGCCGCGCATGACGATCTCAGGCGCCGATCTCCTGCTTTCGCCCGACCAGGCGGTCGGGCTCGGCCTGATCCTGCATGAACTGGCCAACAACGCGCTGCAATACGGATCGCTGTCGGCGGCTGCGGGCAAGGTCGATCTCGACTGGAAGGCACAGGGCCGGAAAGGCGCACGGCGCCTTGTGCTGACCTGGCGCGAAAGCGGCGGGCCTGAAGTTGCCTCGCCCGAACGCCACGGCTTCGGCTCGATCCTGATCCGCCGCAGCCTGGCTAAGGTCATCTCCAGCGAAGTGACCCACGAATTCCGGCCGGAAGGCGTGTTTGCCGAAATATCGATGCCGCTGGAGGATCTGTCGAAGTGACGGCTCGACCCTGATCCCGAACCGAAGGTCCTGGTCAGCGAAAAGTGGGGTTCGGTTTTCGGATAAGATCATGGTCGAACAAGAAGAATCGCTTCGAGCTATTTCACTTCGCCGGCATCCGGATCGTCGGCATCGGACTTTATATTCTCGCGGTAGATGGCGTAGGCGGCGAGTGCGATCGCCGGACCGAGAATGGTGGCCAGGCCACCTTTCCCCTTGAGCAGCGTCGGCAGTATGGCGAGCGCAGCCGTGATGCCGACCGCCTTCATGTCGGCATTGCGCCTCCGCGCCCTGCGTCGGGCGCGCGCGCCGGCCGACAGCTGATAAATAAGCAGGAGGAACCCTGCGATCACCAGGAAGCCGATTCCGAAACCAAAGCAGGCTGCCATCGGCCCGTAGCGGCCCGCCACCCAAATATAGGCCGCTCCGACGAGGAAACCGAGGCCGCATAGTGCTGCAAGTGCCGCGAGCGCATAGACGATTGCAGCCGTGCGTGCGCGACGCACGGCTGCAACGGTTTCACCCGAGGCGAGGCCCGAGATCAGCGATGCCAGCATTCCCATCTGGGCTGAGGCTAGCGGCGCGCGAGAAGCGCGAACAGAAAGCCGACGCCGGCGGCGATCGCCAGCGACGTCACCGGCTTTTCGCGCACGCTCGCCGCCACTTGCGCTTCGAGGTCCTTGGCGTTGCTGCGCAGGGTGTCGAAGGCCGCTTCGCCCTGGGCGCGCAGTTGCTCGACGCCTTCGGTCGCGGCGCGGCGGGCCGTCCCGTAACCATGTTCGCCGGTCTTGGCCAATTGCTTGGTGAGTTTTTCGATATCGGCTTTCAATTGCCTGATGTCGGCCTCGAGATCCGAATTCGCCCGGCTTGCGTTCGCGGTCTTTCCTGCGGCAGTCGCCATTGCTTAACTCCTTGCGCTTGCTTGGTTTCAAACGCTCGATACACGCCAAGGTTCCGAAATCGGAACAAGGTCCATGAAAGGGTGTTTCCGCGTATGAGTCCAGCCCGATCCGAACATCTCAGGACCGGCGTCAGATCAGCAGCCGGCGTTCCTCGCTCAACCCTCCCAGCGCGAGTTAAACCTGCGGATCGTCTGTTGAAGGATCGAGATTCCGTCGTCTGCGACGGACGTGTTTTTTTACATAACAGAATGCCAAATAACTTTAGATGACAGGACACCAAATAGCGATCATGACTCCTCTGTTCCCTGCGCTTCCCCTTTTCCCTGCGCGCCACGGAGACATTGCCACGTGCCACCCCTGCTTGACGGATTGCGGATTCTTGTTTTGGAGGATGAATTCCTGATCGCCATGGATGTCGAGCAGCTTTGCCGCGACTATGGCGCCGGCGACGTGACCATCGCCCGCGATCTGGGTGAGATCGATCGCAAGAACGTTGCCTTGCGATTCGACGCAGCCATCGTCGATCTCATGCTGGGCGGCGCTTCGACGCTCGATTTCGCTTCGCGGCTGCGCGAATCGGGCGTGCCTTTCGTCTTCGCCTCGGGCTATTCCGACATGGACGAAATCAAGGTGTCCTTTCCCGATATCAGATTGGTCACCAAGCCCTATTCGGGAGACGACCTCGTGCAGGCAGTGGCGGCTGCGTGCGGGCGCGGACCTCCTGTTTGAGGGTCCGGAAACGGAGGCGCGTATTGCCGGGGTCAGTGTTCAGGCGGCGTTCGACCCCGTCACCTGAGCCGAGATCGCGTCCGGGCCAAACTCGTCATCGCCGGAAATCTTCAGGATTTCCTGCAACCGCGTGCGGGCGCGGCTGACGCGGCTCTTGATCGTTCCGACCGCACAGCCGCAGATCTCGGCGGCTTCCTCGTAGGAAAAGCCCGAAGCGCCGATGAGGATGATGGCTTCGCGCTGGTCCTCGGGCAATTGCTCGAGCGCGCTACGAAAGTCCTTGAGGTCGAGTTGGCCGTGCTGGGCCGGATGGACGGCTAGCCTGGCCGTCATGATGCCATCGCTGTCCTGCACCTCGCGGCCGCGCTTGCGCATCTGCGAATAGAATTCATTGCGCAGGATGGTGAACAGCCATGCCTTGAGATTGGTGCCCGGCTCGAAGCTTTCATGCTTGTCCCAGGCCTTCACCAGCGTTTCCTGCACCAGATCGTCGGCCTTGTCGGCGTTTTGCGTCAACGATACGGCGAAGGCCCGCAGGCTCGGAATCGAGCCGAGCAGATCGGTCTTGAAGCTCTGGGAGACAACCGCCATGCCTCAGTCCTTTTTCTGTGCAGGTTGGGCCCGTTCCAACTGGCTGAGCAATTGGGCGAAGCGATCCGGCACATTGTCGGAGACCAGCTCGTCGTAATATTGTTTGAGTTTGCGGCCGATTTCCGAATTTGGCCCGAGCGGGTCGCCGGAAGCAGCCCGGCGCCTGTTTGCAGCGCCAGCCGTGGTATTTTTCGTCATGTCTTCATTTCGCCCTTTGTTCCCAGCACCCGGCCGCCCCTCAACACAAGACGCAAAGCAAGCGGCCCCCTCGTCGGGTTGCCCCATCCCGACCTCAAACGCCGTCCCATTATATTAGTTCCACAACCATCGGAACTTTTTCGGAAATCCGGCGTTTGTGTTTTCAGGGCTATTTTCGGGACTTGTAATCAGCTTGGCCTGCAATCTATGCATTTACGTCAGAGGGAGACGTCCGTCATGAGCCTATCCGCAACCATCGCTCCACACCTGCCGTTCCTGCGCCGCTTCTCGCGGGCCGTTTCCGGATCTCAGGAGAGTGGCGACGCGCTGGTCGCCGCGATGCTCGAAGCCATCATCGCCGACGTCGACATCTTTCCGAACGCGTCGAACGACCGCATCGCGCTCTACAAGGTCTTCGCCAGGCTGTTCACCTCGGTCGCCATCCGCGTTCCGCAAGAGCACCCGCAGTCGGCATGGGAACAGCGCGCCGCCGCCAATCTGAACGCGATCTCACCGCGCCCCCGCCAGGCCTTCCTGCTGGTCGCCGTCGAAGGTTTCAGCGAAGACGAGGCGGCGGAGATTCTCGACGTCGACGATGAGGAGTTCTCCGAACTTCTCACCGAGGCCAGCAACGAGATTTCCCGCCAGGTGGCAACCGATGTGCTGATCATCGAGGACGAGCCGCTGATCGCCATGGACATCGAGCAAATGGTCGAAAGCCTGGGTCACCGCGTCGTCGGGACTGCGCGTACCCACGTCGAGGCGGTGGCTATGTTCGCAAAGACGCGGCCAAAAATGGTGCTGGCCGACATCCAGCTTGCCGACGGCAGCTCGGGCATCGAAGCGGTGAACGAAATCCTGTCGTCCACGCCGGTGCCGGTGATCTTCATCACCGCCTTTCCCGAACGTCTCCTGACCGGCGAGCGGCCGGAGCCGGCCTTCCTCGTCACCAAGCCGTTCAATCCGGAGATGGTCAAGGCCCTGATCAGCCAGGCGCTGTTCTTCGACCGGCATGCGAAAGCCGCTGCATAGGACCGCATAGGCCCAGCCTAGCGCCGCTCTGTTTTCCACAGATCAGACGACGCTGGCCCTTTGCGGCTGGCAAACGTCCTTTGCGCCTCGAACTTTCCTGCTCGTGACGATTCAATTCGGGCCGGAAAGATTTCCAGGGATCGTCTTTTTCGGGAAATGGTGGAACAAACGGCAGCGAAAGGCGTTTTTGCCACACCATTCGAAGGAGATGGATCATGCTTTACTGGGCGCTCGTATTTCTCGTCGTCGCGATCATTGCAGGCGCTCTTGGTTTCGGCGGCATCGCCGGCACCTCGGCCGGTATAGCGCAGATATTGTTTTTCATCTTTCTCGCTTTCCTGATCATTTCGCTTATCGCGGGCTTGTTCAAACGGGCGTCGTGAACGCTAGGTGCGATCAGACACTGGGAGCCGCACCCCTCAAGCGGTTTCCAGCTACCGCCGGGCGGTGTCCTTCAACGGGACGTCGCTCGGCGGACCTGTTTTGGGAACCCATTTTTCCGTCATCCGTTCAGCCTGGACTGGGCGGGTGAAGTGCGATGCAATCCAGAGCCGGAGACATGAAAGACAGCGGACGAAGTGATGAGATCATCGCTTTGCATTCCGCTGAGAGTGGAATGCAGCTTGGCCGGGCCCTTCTCCATGCGCTGCACAATGCCGGCATCTCGGTTCTCTATCAGGATCGCGAGATGAAAACCGTCTGGGCCCGCAACATGCGCCCGCCATGGGCCTCCGATACGGCCGACAGCAACGGCAACCTGCCACTGGCGCAGGCGGAGCGTATCGGTGCGGCCAAACGCAACGTCATCGCATCCGGCAATCCCGAACATCTTGAGCTCAGCATTCCCGCCGACGATGGCGTTCGCTGGTTCCAAATATGGGTGGATGCCGATCACGACGACGGCGGCGCCGTGCAGGGCGTCGTCACCACCATGGTCGAAACGACCGAGCAGAAACGTCGCGAGCAGACCCTGAAGACGCTGCTGCGCGAGGTCAGCCACCGCTCGAAGAACCTTTTGGCCATCATCCAGAGCATCGCCACCCAGACCAGCCGTTATTCAGACACGCTCGGTGATTTCCTGACACGCTTTCGCGGCCGGCTGCAATCGCTTGCCTCATCCCAGGATCTGGTGACCTCGTCCAACTGGCGGGGAGCGGCACTGCGCGAACTGGTGTCCGGTCAGGTAGGCCGCTATGGAGCCGACCCCTCGCGCAGCCTGCGTTTCCAGGGTGCAAATCCATACCTCAACCCCAATGCCGCCCTGCATATCGGCTTGGCCATGCACGAGCTAGCCGTCAATTCGGTCAGCTACGGCGCGCTGTCGCGAGCCGACGGATTCGTCGAGGTGACGGCCGATCTGACGGCTGCTTCCGCTGGTGAGACCGCCCTGTCGCTGACATGGGCCGAAGCCATCGGAGCCAATGACAATCAGCCCAGCGAGAAGCGTTTTGGCAGTGTCGCGCTCGAGCGCGTCGTCCCTGCGTCGCTGAACGGCACGGCGACACTTGAAATCACCAGGGACCGCCTCGAGTATCGCCTTATTGTTCCTCGCGGCAATTTCGAGACCGATTGAACGGACAACAGCCGAGCCAAAGTGGACTGATACCGGCCGCCCCGGCTTTAACCACCTGTTCACCATAAAGTCCGATGCTGTTTTTCCCAGACACCGCTACGCATGACGTTTTCGATCGCAGTTTGCTGCGCAGCACGGGAGGAGTGGCCTTGACGGTTGCCGACATCAACAGGCTGGAACAGGCCGCACGCGTTTCGATGGGCGGGTTTCAGGATCTCGAAGCATCCGCGATGCCATCGCCCCGTGCTTCCCTCCCGACCCCCGGCGTCGCCGCAATTGCGCTGGCCGCGGCGGTCGTCCTGGCCGCCGCGTTCCAGTTGATCTAGAGCATCGAAACCAAAGTGGCCGGCGGGTTGTGCTTGCCTCATGTTGACCTGTTTCTCGAATCAATCGCGGCCAGCCTGCATCGGAGGAACTTTGGCGAATGTGGCCCGTTTCTTATGGCGAGAGGACCGTCGCCATGGAACACATCGCTGCCGTGCTGCTGGTCATTGGTTGTTCGAACACAATGACCGAATGCCGCGAACTGCCCGCATCGGTGAGCGTGTTCGAAACCGCTCAGGAATGCACCGCCGAGCGTCCGTTCGCCCTAGGCGATGTGCAAGGTCAGGCCCCGCGCGTAATTGCCAAATGCCTGCCCGTCGATCCGGCACTGGAGGATGATTACGACCAGATCGTCTGGAATGTGCGTCCAGACGGCACGCTCGACGCTTCCGTTGAGATTTCCAACGTCGAGGTTGTTTCGAACGGCGCGCGCCCCGTAAAAGATTCTCTTAGCCAACAATAAAATCGAGCAGGCAAAACCCTTTTTCGCATGATAAGTGACGGGTGGAGCTACAAGTGAGGCCAAAGCGAGGAGTGACTCTATGCGGAAGATGATTATTGCCATGGTTGCCGTGGTCGCAGTCAGCGGTTGCAGCACCACCGAGCGGGATGTCGGCGTCGGCGCCGGTGTCGGTGCTTTGGCCGGCGGCCTGATTGACGGAGGCAAGGGTGCGCTCGTCGGCGCAGCCATCGGTGCCGGTTCCGGCTTGCTGGTGCGCAACCTGCGCAATGGCTATTGCCAGTACCGCGACAACCGTGGCCGTCTCTATACGGCTCGCTGCTGATCCGTTCAAACGCACGAGGCAATAGAAGCAGAGACCGGCTCGTCCGGTCTCTGCTTGTTTGCGCCTTCGAAAACGGTCAGTTTGCGGCAGCGTTTCAGCCCGACAGTGGAATCCTGATTTCCACGCTCAATCCGCCATCGTGAAAATCGCGATTGATCGTACCGCGCAATTCTCGCGTCACGTTCAAATCGATCAGCTTGGTGCCAAAACCGGTTTTGACAGGTGCTTCGAGCTTCTTCTGGCCAACTTCGCGCCAGTTGAGAACCAGCGTCCTGTCGCGCCTGCGGCCTTCGACCGACCAGTCGACCTTGAGCGAGCCGACTGAGTTGCCGGTTTCGCCATATTTCAGCGCGTTCGTTGCCAGTTCGTGGAAGGTCAGGCCGAGCGCTTGCGTCGTCGTCTCGTCGAGCAGCACCTCTGGCCCCGACAATATCCCCTCGGGAAGCTCCTTGCCGAACACCTGGCCAAGCTCGATGCGCAAGAGATCGCCGAGATCGGCCTTCTGCCAGCGCGAGCGCGTCAGCATGTCCTGGGAAGCCGCCATCGCTTGCAGCCGGGCCGAAAAGGAGGAGGAGAACTCGTGGACGTCGGTGGCGTGCGACGCCGTCTGGCGCGCGATCGCCAGCACCCGCGTGATCGAGTTCTTGATGCGGTGCTTCATCTCCTGCAGCATCAGATCTTTTTCGAGCAGGCTTTTTTCCGTCGTCTCATGAAGCAGCGAGACCGCGTCGTAGGCCCGCTCCTGATAGCGTGCCACCAGCGCGATGGTTCCCGCGAGCAACAGCCCGAACAGGCCGAGCATCACCGGAATGGCACGCGAGGAGGGTTGCGAGAAGGCGCTTGTCGGCCGGAACAGGATGGTCCACGGGCGTTCCGCGATAGTGATCTTGCGGGAAACCACCAGCCTGTCGCCGAAGGTCGACACCGGCGGCGTTTCCGACTGGAACAAAAGATGGTCGGCATCCACCTTGCCGTCATAGATTTCGATATTGACCGGCAGCAGCGGCGTCCGGCTGAGCGCGGTCTGGAACAGGTCGCGGGCGCGGAAGGCCGCATAAAGAAAGCCTGATGTCGAGGATCTGGACGCATCGATGCCGTGCGGCGCGGTTTCGACGTTGAGCCGCACGAAAACCAGGAAGCCGGTGAAGGTCTGCGCAGCACCCGTTTCCTGGCCTAGCTGCACGCGCCCGGTCGCGTGCTGCTGGTCGTCGGCCATCGCCTTTTCGATCGCCTCGCGCCGCACCGGTTCGGTGAACATGTCGTAGCCGATGCTGGATTGATTGGAAGCGTCGAGCGGTTCGAACAGCGTGATGGGCGTACGCCATGGCAGCGTCGTCGTAGCCGGATAGATTGGATGGCTGGCGCCATAGTCGTGCAGGATTGCACGCTCGACCGCTGCCTCGTCGCCGGCTCTCGCCAGTCGGAGAAAGCCGATGCCGCGCAGGCCGGCGAAATTGTCGTTGATACCAAGCGCATCGAAGAACGCCTTGAACTCGCCCCGCGAAATGCCGCCATTGCGAGCCTCGAACAGCGCATGGGTCGATCGCAGCAGCGACAGATGCAGGTCGATGCGGCTATCGATCCGGTTGAGCGCGTCGTCCGCCGTCGCCTCGAACTTGATCCGCGCCGCTTCCTGCGTCGCGAAATAGGCGAATCCCGCCATCGTCAGGCTGGCCAGCGCGACGGCGATGAAAGCGACGGTCGGAAAGAACTTCTTCAATTGCTGCTGCGGCCCATGAACGGTTCCCGACCTTTATGGGCAAGTCCCCGCGCCAACACAATGGCGCGGCCAAACCATCATGACGGCTGGCATATCACATGACAGGTATTTAGCCGGCTTATTTGACGCATTAGGCGGCGATCTTCAGCGCACCTGGCCCCGGAATGGCACCGGGCGGGCACTTGCCCAGGATGATCATGCCGAGCACCTCGTCCTGGGTGACGTCGCTGGTGCGCGCCGTGCCAACGACCTGACCGTTCTTCATCACGCAGACGCGGTCGGCAAGCTCGAACACGTCGTGGATGTCGTGGCTGATCAGGAAGATGCCGATACCGTCGGCCTTGAGCTGCATGACCAGTTCGCCGACCTGCGCCGTTTCCTGCGGCCCCAGTGCCGCCGTCGGCTCATCCATGATCAGGATACGGGCGTTGAACAGGATGGCGCGCGCGATCGCCACCGACTGCCGCTGGCCGCCCGAAAGCTTGACCACCGGTTCCTTGAAGCGCTGGAAGCGGGGATTGAGCCTGCCCATCACCTTGCGCGCCTCGGCCTCCATGGCGCCATCGTCGAGCGTGCCCCAGCCGGTCATCAGCTCGCGGCCGAGGAAGAGGTTGGCGGCGGCGTCGACATTGTCGGCGAGCGCCAGCGTCTGGTAGATCGTTTCGATGCCGTATTTCTTGGCATCGCGCGGATTGGAGATCGAGGCCTCCTCGCCATTGACGAATATCTGGCCCGAGTCGCGCTTGTAGGCGCCGGACAGGATCTTGATCAGCGTCGACTTCCCGGCACCGTTGTGGCCGAGCAGCGCCACCACCTCGCCCGGGAAAAGGTCGATCGACGCGTCGTCGACCGCGCGAATACCACCAAAGGCAATCGAGATGTTCCGCATATCGATCAACGGCGTGCCTGTGCGAGCAGTTGTGTCAACCATGATCGCCCTTCCCTAAACGCGCTTGCGGTAGACGGTGTCGAGCCAGACGGCGATCACCAGGACGGCGCCGACGACGACGCTCTGAAGCGGTGAATCGATGCCGAGCAACACCATGCCGGACTGCAATGACTGCATCAGAAGCGCGCCCAGCATGGCGCCGAGCACCGTGCCGGAGCCGCCGGCCAGCGACGTGCCGCCGATGACGGCTGCGGCGATGACCAGCAACTCGTCCAGCGTACCCAGCGCATTGGTCGAGGCATTGAGGCGAGCCGACGCAATCGCCGCGCTGATTGCGGCCAATACGCCCATGATCATGAACACCTTCATGGTCACCCAGCGCGTGTTGATGCCGGCGAGTTCCGCCGCTTCCGGGTTGCCGCCAATGGCAAAGACATAGCGGCCGAAACGGGTGCGCCTGGTGATGAAGGTCATGACGATGCCCACTGCGACCGCAATCAGCACCGGTATGGCGATGCCATGGGCGATGAACAGCCCGCCTTCGGGGACGGTGATGCCGTTCCGCTGCGCGTATTGGCGCACGATGCCGATTGGCCAGGGATAGGAATTGGCGATCCACACGGCGCCGAGGATGGCGGCGCAGGCGACAACACCAAGCAAGCTCTCCGCCCAGACGGGACGCAGCGGAAACTTGAACCGCTTGCGCTGCGACCGGCCGTTGAGCAGCATGAAAGCGACGGCCGCACAGGCGAGAACGCCGACGATCCAGCTTGCGGTTGCCCCGATCGAGCCACGCGGCCCGCCACCCATGAGCTGGAACGTGGCGTCGAGCGGCGCGACGGTGCGCCCGCTCGTCATCAGCCACGCCATGCCACGCCAGATCAGCAAGCCGCCCAGCGTCACGATGAAGGCCGGAACCTCGAGATAGGCGATGATGAAGCCCTGGAGCGCGCCTATCATGAGGCCGAGCACCACACCGGCAGCCAATGCGATAATCCATATCCAGGGATTTCCCACCTGGAGCCCCATGACGCGGATGAGGAATTCGGCCTGCGCCACGCCCATCACCATGCCGATCACGCCTTCGACGGAGCCCACCGAAAGATCGATGTTGCGCATCACGATGACCAGCACCATGCCGGTCGCCATGATCGCCACCGAGGAGGTCTGCACCGACAGGTTCCAGAGATTGCGCGGCGTGAGGAAAAGCCCACCCGACAGGATGTGAATTCCAACCCAGATGACCAGCAGAGCGCCGACCATGCCGAGCATGCGTATATCGAGCTCGGTTGCCTTGAGGAACCGTCCGATGGCGCTGAGCTCGGATTCGCGCGCCCGGTCTTCGGCCGTGTGGGCGACCGGTGGGTTGGATGCCGTGTCGGTCATGATGTCCTCCGACCGGGTTGCCGTCTGGCGCGGATGCCGGAACAGAATGCTATTTGCTTTCCACGGTCATTTGAAGCGGAAAGCCTCTCGAAAAACGCCGCGGCCTGACAGCCGCGGCGTTCGTTTCCTTGCGAAATGATCCAGATCAGTTGCAGGCCGCAACGCTGCCCGCGGCGACACCCGCGCAGACTTCGTCCTTCTTGATCCAGCCGGCGTCGATGACGACGTTGAGATTGTCCTTGGTGATGGCAATCGGCGTCAGGAACAGCGACTTGACGGCATTGCCGCCCGGCGTGGTGAAGTCCTTGACGCCCGCAATGTCGGTCATCTGCTTGCCATCGGCAAGCTGCGAGGCGATCTCGGCGGCGTTCTTGCCGAGCTCTCGCGCGTCCTTCCACACCGATACGGTCTGTGTGCCGAGCGCAATGCGGTTCAGCGCTGCATGGTCGCCGTCCTGGCCGGACACCGGGACGGATCCGGCCAAGCCTTGCGCCGTCAGCGCCGCGACGACGCCACCGGCGGTGCCGTCATTGGCGGCAACCACCGCATCGACCTTGTTGTCGTTAGCGGTCAGGAACTGTTCCATGTTCTTCTGGGCGTTGGCGGGAAGCCAGCCGTCGGTATACGCCTCGCCGACATTTTTGATCTTGCCGCTGTCGATGGCATCCTTGAGCACTTCCATGGAGCCGGCGAACAGGAAATCGGCATTCGGATCGGCGCCCGAGCCCTTGATGAAGACGTAGTTGCCTTCCGGCGCCACCTTGAACACTTCGCGGGCCTGCATGCGGCCGACTTCCTGGTTGTCGAAGGTCAGATAGAACACGTCCTTGTTCTCGATCAACCGGTCATAGCCGACGACCGGAATGCCTTCGTCCAGCGCCTTTTGCACCGCCGGCCCGATGGCCGACGCATCTTGCGCAAGGATGATGAGCGCGTTGGCGCCCTGCGAGATCAGGCTCTCGACATCGGTCAGCTGCTTGCCGGGATTGGACTGCGCATCGGCGGAAATATACTTGTCGCCGGCGGCCTCGATCGCTGTCTTCATGGCGGCTTCGTCGGTCTTCCAGCGCTCTTCCTGGAAGTTCGACCACGAAACGCCAATGACCTTGTCCTTCGCCTGTGCGACCGACGCGAGCGTCAGCGACATGGCGACCCCCGCCAGGATGGCGGCTGCGAATCTCTTCATGATAGTCCTCCCTGCGCCGCGATACGGCGCGACCAAACTGGCCCGAAGGCCGGCACAAAGGCTCTATTTTTTCGAGCCTCGAAAAAATACTGGTCCAACGCCGAAGCGCTGTCAACATCAATTCTGATGGATTTTGATGTCCCTGCCGACTTTTTTCGAGCCCCGGAATAAACAATGACAGGGCCTTCTGCTTCTGCCAGTATTTGTCGGACGCTACCGACGGCTTCCGGTTCATGAGCGGCCACGGCAAGAGGGAGGAAGCAAAGGATGTCGGTTGGAATCCGTCATGACGATTTGCGTCGGCGCAACCGGGCGATGGTGATTTCGGCCGTACGCCGGGCAGGCCAGCCGTCGCGAACCGAGATCGCCGCGACCACCGGCCTCAGCCATTCGACCATATCGGCGATCTCTTCCGACCTCATCCAGGAAGGCATCCTGACCGAGAGCAAGGCGAGCGAGACCGTTTCGCTGAAACGCGGCCGGCCGCAGGTCGGCCTCAGCCTCAATCCGGAAGCGGCGGCGGTGTTGGCCGTCGTGTTGTCGCTGAATTTCCTTTCGGTCGCCGTCATCGATTATGCTGGAGAAGTGGTCGCCGAGGAACAGCGCCGGCTGGACACGCTGACCATGTCGCGCGACGAGCTGATCGACGAATGTGTCGCCATCGTCCGGCGCCGGCTCGAAGATCCCGATCTCAATATCCAAAGCGTCGCCCGCATCGCGCTGGCGATCCAGGGCATCACCGATTCCCATGCGCGCGCCATGTTGTGGTCGCCGATCACGCCGCAGACGAACATTGCCTTCGCCGACATTCTGGAACGTGAGTTCGGCATCCCGGCCATCATGGAGAACGATTGCAACATGATGGCCGTGGCGCTGCGCTGGCGCGACCCGGATCGCTACCGCGACGATTTCATCGCCATCCTGCTCTCCCACGGCATCGGCATGGGGCTGGTGCTGAAGGGCGAACTGTTCACCGGCACCCATTCCTCAGGCGGCGAATTCGGCCACATGATCCACCGGCCGGGCGGCGCGCTTTGCCGCTGCGGGCGGCGCGGCTGCGTCGAGGCCTATGCCGGCAACTACGCCATCTGGCGCAATGCAAGGCAGTTGAGCGAGAACGCCGAGCCGGTCGCCGATGTCAGCGACGCCGAGATGCGGGCACTGGCGGCCCGGGCGCGCCAGACGGACGGACCGGAGCGCGAAGCCTACCGCAAGGCCGGCGAAGCGCTCGGCTTCGGGCTCGGCAGCCTGTTCGCGTTGATCGATCCGGCGCCGGTCGCCATGGTCGGCGCCAGCGCTGCCGCCTTCGACCTGATCGAGCCGGCCCTGCGCGAGGCCATCGCTCAGACCGCCGGCGGTCAGTATTCGGGTTCGATTTCCTTCGACACCGAGCCGAACGAGCTGCCGCTGATCCGCGAAGGCTGCGCCATGCGGGCGCTGAGCTTCGTCGACCAGGAGATTTTCGCGCCGGGCGCGCAAGGGAAGTCCGGCACGGCCAGGAAGCACGTGGCCTGAATGGAAGAACGCAGCTTGAATTCAGGCAGTCTGTTCAGTCTTCCCTGATCGCATAGCCCGCGCCGCGGATGGTGCGGATGACATCGGGCATGCGGCCATTGTTGACCGCCTTGCGCAGCCGGCCGACATGGACGTCCACCGTGCGCTCGTCGATGTAGATCGTCTCGCCCCAGACATTGTCGAGCAACTGGCTGCGCGAGAACACCCGACCCGGGTGCCGCATCATGAATTCGAGCAGCCGGAATTCGGTCGGCCCGAGCCGGATCTCGCTCTTCTTGCGATAGACCCTGTGCGATTCGCGATCGAGCATGATGTCACCGACCTTCAGCACGCTGGACAGCACTTCGGGCTTGGCACGGCGCAGCAGCGCCTTGACCCTGGCCATGAATTCCGGTGTCGAGAACGGCTTGACCAGATAGTCGTCGGCCCCGGTCGAGAGGCCGCGCACCCGGTCGCTTTCCTCGCCGCGCGCGGTCAGCATGATGATCGGCAGCCGCTCGGTTTCGGGACGCACCCGAAGGCGACGGCAAAGCTCGATGCCCGAAACCGCCGGCACCATCCAGTCGAGCACCAGAAGATCGGGCACGTTTTCCTGAAGCCGGATTTCGGCCTCGTCGCCGCGCGTCACCACCTCGACCTGATAGCCTTCGGATTCCAGATTGTAGCGAAGGAGGACGCCCAGCGGCTCTTCGTCCTCCACCACCATGATGCGCGGCGCGATCATCGGCCGGTTACCCCTGTCATGTCGCCGACGCCGACATCGTCGTTTCGTCGAGCTTCGGCCGATCCGCCGGCAATTGCTGCCCGGTCACGACATAGTAGGCGTTTTCGGCGATGTTGGTGACATGATCGCCGATACGCTCGAGATTCTTGGCGCAGAACAGAAGATGCGTGCAGGCGGTGATGTTGCGCGGGTCCTCCATCATGTAGGTCAGGAGTTCGCGAAAAACCGCCGTGTATTTCACGTCGATCTTCTCGTCGGCGGCGCGCAGCTCTTTCAACGCGCCGGCGTTGCGCGACACATAGTGCTCGACCACGCCGCGGAGCTGCTCGAGAACGAGATCCGCCATCGCGTCGATACCGTGCGAGAGATTACGCGGCGTGGCGCTCTGCCCGACGGCGCTGACCCGCTTGGCTATGTTCTTGGCCAGGTCGCCGATGCGCTCGAGATCGCCGGCCATCCGGATTGCGCCAACCACGGCGCGCAGGTCTTGCGCCATCGGCTGCCGCTTGGCGATCAGCGTGATCGCGCTGTCGTCGAGTTCGCGCTGCCGCGCATCCATGATGGCGTCATCCGAGACGACGCGCTGCGCCATCGCATTGTCTGACGCAAGCAACGCGCGGATCGACGCTGCGACCATCGCGGCGGCGAGCTCGTCCATGTCGCGGATCAGCCTGTCGATGTGCTCCAATTCCTCGTCGAAAGATGCGACGGTATGTTCACCCATGATACTGTCCTCGTGCTCGAAAATTCGCCGGACCGCTTAGCCGAACCGGCCGGTGATGTAGTCCTGGGTGCGCTTGTCGTCGGGGTTGGTGAACATCTTGTCGGTCGCGCCCTCCTCGACCAGATAGCCGAGATGGAACATCGCCGTGCGTTGCGACACACGCGCTGCCTGCTGCATCGAATGGGTGACGATGACGATCGTGTAGTTCTGGCGCAGTTCGTCAATCAGTTCCTCGACACGGGCGGTGGCGATCGGATCGAGCGCCGAACAAGGCTCGTCCATCAGGATCACTTCCGGCGACACAGCGATGGCGCGCGCAATGCACAGACGCTGCTGCTGGCCACCGGAAAGGCCAGTGCCCGACTCGAGCAGGCGATCCTTGACCTCGTTGAACAGGCCGGCCTTCTTCAGGCTCGATTCGACGATGCCGTCCAACTCCGCCTTGCTCCTGGCCAGACCGTGAATGCGCGGACCGTAGGCGACGTTTTCGTAGATCGACTTCGGAAACGGGTTCGGCTTCTGGAACACCATGCCGACGCGAGCTCGCAGCTCGACGACATCGATTTTCGGGTCGTAGACATCCTCGTTGTCGAGCGTGATCTTGCCGCTTACCCGCGCGATGTCGATCGTGTCGTTCATTCGATTCAAGCAACGCAGAAAGGTCGACTTGCCGCAGCCCGATGGGCCGATCAACGCCGTCACCTGGTTCTCGCGGACATCGAGATCCACGTCGAACAGAGCTCGCTTCTCGCCGTAATGAACGGAGACCTTTTCGCCCTTCATCTTGATCGAAGGCTCGTTGGTTCCGCTACTCAGTTTCTGCTCGACGCTGGCTTCCGTCATGATGTTCATATCCTCTACTCCTTACCAGCGCCGCTCGAAGCGCCTGCGCAGTATCACCGCGATGGCATTCATGATGACCAAAAATACCAGCAAAATCAAAATCGCCGCCGAAGTCTTCTGCTGGAACCCCGCTTCAGGAAAATCGGCCCACATGAATATCTGCACCGGCAGGATCGTCGCGGGATCGGTGAAGCCACCGGGAATGTCGACGATGAAGGCGACCATGCCGATCATCAGCAACGGCGCGGTTTCACCCAGCGCATGCGCCATTCCGAGGATGGTGCCGGTCATGATACCCGGCATCGCCAGCGGCAGGACGTGATGGAATACGGTCTGGACCTTGGACGCTCCGATGCCAAGCGCCGCCTCGCGGATCGACGGTGGCACGGCGCGCAGCGAAGCGCGTGAGGCGATAATGATGATCGGCAGGGTCATCAGCGCCAGCACCATGCCGCCGACCACCGGGGCCGAGCGCGGCAGGCCGAAGAAATTCAGGAATACGGCAAGTCCAAGCAGGCCGAAGACGATCGAAGGCACCGCCGCCAGATTGTTGATATTCACTTCGATGATCGTCGTCAGCCGGTTCTTGGGCGCAAATTCCTCAAGATAGATCGCCGCCGAAACGCCGATCGGGAAGGCGATGGCGAGCGTTACGATCATGGTCAGGAACGATCCGACGACCGCGCCCCAGATACCGGCCAGTTCCGGCTCGCGGCTTGCGCCGGTGAAGAAGAAGATCGAGTTGAACCGGCTTTCGATCAGGCCGGCGCTCTTCAGCGTATCGAGCCAGACGATCACCTTGTCCGAAATCTTTCGCGATGCTTCCGGCGTGTCGATGACCCGCAGGAATGCCTGGCCGCTCGCGGCTGGCGCCGTGCTGTCCAGCGCCTCGATCACCGTGCCCTTTGCGACCGCCGTTCCGTTGGCCCCAGGCGACAGCGCGGTCAGCTTGACCGTGCCGCCATTGAACGCGACCAGCAGCGACGACGCGCCGCTCGTCAGCGTGAGCATGCCGTTTTCGCCCTCGGTCGCACCATGGCCGCGCGCCAACGCCAGCATGGCATCGTCGCCGAAGGTCAGATCGATGTCGCCGCTGCTTTGCGAAGGCGTGACGCTTGTCGAAATCGCCTCGTCCGAACCGACGTCGGCAAGCAAACCCTTGAGATAAAGGTCGGCAAAATCGTCAAGTGGAACCGCGTAGTCCACAGTTCCTCCGAGCATCCCCGGATCAGCAGCGATATCTTTGCGCAGGAACACGCCTGTGCCCGTGGAAATCAGTCCGCGCAGCAGGCGCTTGTCCTGACGGCTCGTCACATCCGGAAATTTTGCCGTAAGCGCTTCCTGGGCGATGGCGTCGTAGTTGACGGCGTCGAGTTTCGCCGGGTCTACCTTGGCCGCCGAAAGATCGATCGGCAGCGTCAGATAGTTCTGCCGCAGCGCCGGGATCGCCTGCGTGACGATCGTCGACAAGAGCAGCACAAGGAACAAGCCGGCCAACGCGACGGCTGCGGCGCCAAGCCATTTGAACCACGTTTCCGCGCGGTAACGGCCCTTCAGCCGTGCCTTCGCGGCATCGTCGGTATGAATGCTGACCGGCCGTCTGCCGGCGCCGAATGACGCGATCGCATCAGTCATATTGCTCTCGGTATTTCTGGACGACGCGCAAAGCGACGATGTTGAGGGTAAGCGTGATGCAGAACAACACCAGGCCGAGCGCGAAGGCTGCAAGCGTCTTGGCGCTGTCGAATTCCTGATCGCCCACAAGCAGCGTCACGATCTGCACCGTCACTGTTGTGACCGCTTCGAGCGGGTTGGCCGTGAGGTTTGCCGCCAGCCCTGCGGCCATGACCACGATCATTGTTTCACCGATCGCGCGGCTGACTGCGAGCAGCATCGCCGAAACGATGCCCGGAAGGGCCGCCGGAAGGATCACCTTGCGGATGGTTTCAGACTTGGTCGCGCCGAGGCCGGCGGAACCGTCCCTCAGGGATTGCGGAACGGCGTTGATCACATCGTCGGAAAGCGAGGAAACAAAGGGAATGATCATGATGCCCATGACCACGCCTGCGGCGAGCGCGGATTCTGACGCAACGTTGAGACCCAGGCTTTCGCCCAGACCACGGAAGTAGGGCGCAACCGTCAGCGCAGCGAAGAAACCGTAGACGACGGTCGGAATGCCAGCAAGGATTTCCAATACCGGCTTTGCGACCGCGCGGACGCTTTTGGAGGCGTAATCCGAAAGATAGATCGCAGCCATCAGCCCGATAGGCGCAGCTACCAGCATGGCAATGAAGGTGATGAGCAACGTGCCGGCAAACAGCGGCACCATGCCAAAAATGTCCTGGTTGACCGCCCCGGCTTCCGCTCCGGCGCCGGTGAAGGCGCTCTGTGGCGACCAATGCGTGCCGAACAGGAACTTATAGAGCGGCACCTGTTGGAAGAACCGCAAGGATTCAAAGATGAGCGACAAGACGATGCCGATCGTCGTCAGGATCGCGACCGCCGAACAGGTGATCAAGAATGCGCGAAGAACGCGCTCGACCACGTGGCGCGCCCGGTAGGCCTGTGCGATGCGCGAATAGGCCCAGTAAAATCCGGACGCGGACAGTATGAGCGCGATCCCCCAGATGATCCAAGCGCTGGTCGCATGGATCGATTTGTAGACGGCCGCGGCCGCCTCTTTCGTGGGATCGGCGAAGCCGACAAGCCCGCCAAAGGCCATCGCGCGAGCGTCGCGGATGAAAGCTTCGACCTGCGGAATGCCCATTCCCGACAGCTCGGCGGAGAAGCGGTCGGCAATGATCGACGATTCAATTCCCGGCGTCACCATCGACCACAGCACGATCGCAAGCAGCGCGGGACCGGCGGCAAAAAGCGCCAGGAACATGCCATGCTGGCCAGGCAGCGAATGCAGCCGGGCGACGTCGCCATTGACACTGGCAATGGCGCGTGTGCGGCCTATCCAATAGGCCGCAGCAGCCAGAACTAACAGAAGAACAACGAGATAACCGACCATGATTCAGGACGTCCCCTCGACCGCCGGCCATTCACCGGCTCAAAGCACGGGACGTTGGTCCCGCGCTTTGTGCTTTAGAGCATGAGGGTCAGAGCTGATATTTGCCCGGACCCCGAAAAAATCAGGAGCCCATGCCCTTCAGGGCCTTGGCGTTTTCGGCCCACGTGGCGCGCTCGGCGTCCGGCAGCGGGATCAGGCCCTTGTCGGCCAGATAACCCTCAGGACCCCATGCACCCTCCGAGGTGTACTCTGCGATGAACTCTTGCATGCCGGGGATGACGCCGACATGCTCTTTCTTGGCATAGATAAAGAGCGAGCGGGAAACGCCGTACTTGCCGGATGCGATGTTTTCGAAGGTCGGCTCGACGCCGTCGACCTTGTGGCCCTGCAGCTTGTCGGCATTCTGGTCAAGGAACGAGAAACCAAAGATGCCGAAGGCATTGGGGTTGGCTTCCAGCTTCTGGACAATCAGATTGTCGTTTTCGCCGGCCTCGACAAAAGCGCCGTCTTCGCGGATTTCGCCGCAGCCCTTTTCATTAGCCGCCTTCACCTCTTCCTGGCAGGCCGCATCCATGACGAGTTCAACGAACGCGTCGCGCGTGCCAGACGTGGGCGGCGGGCCAAGCACTTCGATCTTTGTCGCGGGAAGCGACGCATCGACATCCGACCAGTTCTTGTAGGGGTTGGCGACGACCTTTCCGTCAACTGCGACATTCTTGGCGAGCGCCTTGAAAACCTGTTCCTTGGTCAGATCGACGACAGTCCCTGCCTTCGAGTTGGCGAGCACGATGCCGTCGAAGCCGACCTTGATCTCGACCGGCGTCACGCCGTTTGCCTTGCAGGTTTTAAGCTCGCTGTCCTTGATGGCGCGCGAGGCATTGGTGAAGTCGGCGGTATTTTCGCCGACGCCCTGGCAAAACAGCTTCATGCCGCCGCCGGTGCCGGTCGATTCGACGACCGGGGTCTTGATCTGTCCGCTCTGGCCGAGCTTTTCGGCGACAGCCGTCGTGAATGGGAACACTGTGGACGAACCGACGATTTGAATCTGGTCGCGCGCGGCGGCATAACCAGCCGACGTGGCGAGCGCAAGCGCCGCGGCCGACGCCGTAAGGAGAAATTTCTTCATGTGGCCTGCTCCTGTTCGGAATATGGTCTCTCGGCGCCATTCCTTCGGCGCCCGCTGAGGCCAATAGCCCCCGATTATAACAGTCGCATGACAGTTTGATGTCAGCCCGGTAACGCCGCACAGCCATGTCGAAAGGGAAGCGCCGCGGGTCTCGCCGGCACAGCCGTGGTTTGCCGCTGGAATCAGCAGCTTGCACGGTTTCCAGCCGGCATTTCCTCGGACAGGCGGTGCAAATTTGCGTCGAAAAAGAAAATCCGGGCGGGAGCGCGTTGCATGCGGCCAAAGGAGGTCATGGCCGCGCCATCGCCGAAACAGGTCCGTTGGGGTAAATCTGACCCTGTTTCTTGCCGGCGGTCGCTGCTCCCGCCCGTAACTGGAGGAGCGGAACTCGAATGTGCTTATTGTCCCAACCTGGCGCACGCTTTGGTATGGTGCGATCGCACCATAGTCTCGTCCGCAACGCGTCGCCGAATCTCAAGTGAACTTCTGCAGCCTGACGCGGATGCCTACCCCGCGTTGCGCTGGATTTCGCCGTCCGCGCCGAGCCAGCGCTCGACCTTTTCGAGCAAGGCCCTGGGGCTGATGGGCTTGGGCAGGTAATCGTCCATGCCCGCCTCCAGGCACCGTTCGCGATCACTCTTCAGCGCGTGCGCGGTGACGCCGACGATCGGGACATGCGTGCCGGTCTCTTCTTCCCGCCGCCGAATAGCGGCGGTCGCGTCGTGGCCGTTCATCTCAGGCATCGAAACATCCATCAGGATCATGCGCGGATTGAGCCTGCCGAAGGCATCGAGCGCCTTGCGGCCATTGCCGACGATCTCGAAGCCGTAGCCGGTTTCGCCGAGAATCTGAGTGAAAACCATTTGGTTCACCTCGTTGTCCTCGGCAACGAGGACATCCAGCCGATGCCCGGTGGCCTGCCGGCGTGCTGGTGCGGGGACGAACCGGTGGCGGCTGCAGCAGCGCCCGCCCGGACGCGGCTCCGTATACGGGCAGCGGCGGTTGCACCGGCGATGACTGCGCCATGTCGTTCTCGGAACCGCCGGCCGGCGGCTCGTCGGTGGAATGTGTCCCACAAGCATTAACGTTCCGCTAACCTTAACAGATCGTGACCAGTGCGGCGGATTTGGAATTCGCTCGTTGCCGCTAGAACCGAAGCCGCGTTACAATCCCGTAAGGGTGTTGTCGATGTTGGGACGGATTCTGCCTTTTTTGCTATGCCCGATGCTGCTGTTCGGGAGCGGCTGCTCGCGCAGTTATGACGGCACCGTCGTCATTCCAAGGCCGCTCGATGTCCGGCGGTTCTGGGACAGGCCGCCGCAGCAGGCGCAAGCCGAACAGCCCCAGTTGCAGACCGATGTGTTTCCTGTGGCGCCCGAAACGCCGAAAAAAGCCGAGGTCCGCAGAACCAACACCCCCGTGGCGCCGAGAAGGCAAATCACCAGGATTTCCAAAGATCCGCCGACGCCGTCATCCGAGCCGGCAAAACCGCTCACTTGCAGGAATATCAGCCAACCCGGAAAACGGGTCCGCATGGTCTGCGAATAGCCGACCGGCATTCAAACGGTGATCTAAATTAAGCTCCACGGGGTCAGTTTTCGGGGAAGAAAGCCGGCCCGACCACCCTTACCGGCCGCGTTTCGGTTAATTTTTCGATCGACTGATGCTGAGCGGCGCCCTTGGCTTCGGCATTGGGAGCCCCGAGATCCGGAGCTTTGGCATCGGGTCCGAGAATTTCTGCAACGGCGCCAAGATCCGGCTTTGTCGTCGGCAATGGAATGATGGCGTTGGCCATGTTGGCGGGCGTTACCGTCCGCGCCCTGAGTTCGGCGACCCGCCGAGAATAACGCTTGACGCTACACGCCTTGAAATTCGCGTCGTCGCGGTACCTGAAAGCGGTCGCAAGCTCTGTGTAGAGTTTTCGCGTCTCGAGAGCGACCATCGCTTCGGTCTCGAGGCTGGCATCCTCCAGCGTATAGAGGTCGACACCTGGATCGTCGCAAATGTAGCGGCACTGATCGACGGTCTCCTTCAGATCGTCTCTTTTGGCGAACTGCGATTTTGGCGCGGGGAAGAAATATCCGTCCGACAGGCGCACGCAAAACAGCATCGGGCTGCCAGCATATTTCAGGCCAGCGGACTGGGTTTTGGCTGCCGAACGCTGGTCCTGCTGCTGCTCTTTCTGCCGATTCTGTTGCTTGGCGGTGGGCGCGCAGCCCAGGGCGGCGAACCTGGCCCGCAGGCCGGCTGTATTCCTGCGCGCATTCGATGCGGCCGCGATCTGGCGTTGCACCTCTGCCTTGCTCCTGACGAGATCGGCACAAGGGTTGAAGAAGAACCCGACCAGCGAACTTTTGGCCGAACATTGGCGCTGTTTCTCCAACCGTTGGATCGCAACAAGCTGCCGGCGAAACTGCGCAAGCTGCGGGCTCGACCCGCCGCCGCGTTCGGCCGAACGCATTTGGCTTTTGATCGCGCTGCAACTATCCGCGTATGAAGAGGAAGTGCCGAGCATAAATGCCGTCACCAATACCGGCAAAAGAAACATGTCAGACCAGAAGCGTGTCATTGGAGCGACCATTGCCATTGTTTCTGCCGATAACCTGGAACCGCATTCTTTGTTGATGGTGAATAAGGGTTCTCTAAATGAGCACCACCTAATTCCAGCGAAATTGCAGTTTCAAGAGACCTTAATACTAGTGTATTACATGTATTCGCGTAAATTCAATATTGCACTTTTGTTTCAAGATTGAGACGAAACCAAAAACAACGCCGGCTACCCGCGCCACTGCCGAAAATTTGACCAGACTGGCAGGTTTCGGACTCCTCGATCGACCGGTGAATTTCCGATCAATCCGGCGTTACCGGCAGTTTCGCACTGAAACCTTTGTCCTGTCTTCGGCGTTAAATGGCCATTGCAGCGCCGCGCGTCCCTTTGGATGCACAAAGGACGCTGATTTGGCGCATGTCGTTTCCGGTCTTGGGACCATGCGCTGGACGGTCAAAGGAGACGTACATGTCGATTCACTTCACTGTCTCGGGCCTGACCAGAAATCTGTTTCATTCGCTTGGACTGGATCATGAGCGCGCGCCGAGACCTCTCAGTCCTGAGCAAAGTCTTTTGCTGGAATGCTATCTGTCCGGCCAGATTCCGGAATCGGCCTGGAGCGACTACGTCTTCGAAACGCCGGAATTGGCGCGCCATGTCAATGCGAGGCGTGGGCAGCACTAGAGCATGTCGCCCAAAAGTGCGCAGCGGTTTTGGGATAACGACATGCATAAAAACAAAGGCTTAAAGCGCGGCGATTGAATCCGTTTCAACGCGACGCGCTTTAACATCTCGTACCGGAATTCGGCCCGATCGCTTTGGGATGGCGCCACCGGACTACGCGTGGCTGAATGCGCCCGCCCGGGCCTTTGCTCGGGGTGACGCCCGATTACTGTTTGGGCGAGCTGAATTGCAGGGTGAAGACGTTGCCTGCAATCCCTTGGGCGAGCGCCGGCGAAAAACTCAGCGGCAAGCAGTCTTCCACGGCGGCGATCGCGGCATCGACAAAGGATTGCCGTGCCTTCGCGTCGCCGGTCACGTTGATGGCAGCCGGCCTGGGCGGGCCGATCAGCGTGCCATTGCGCTTGAAGCTGAAGCTCAACGTGACGGTTGAATTCCCGGCATCTGCCGGCGGGGTCCAGCACGCCTGGATCGCAGCCCCGACATCGTCCATGGTGTTGAGCGATGCGGCATTCGATTGACAGGTGGCGCCTGCCAATATCGCGCCCGCAATCACGCAAAGCCCTGCAGCGCGTTTCATTGCAAGTCCTCGTCCTTCCGCCTTGCCCGCACAGCGATATGGTACGGACAATGGCGACGATGACAATATGTTTTGCAAGGGCTTGATGCCCGGCAATCGCGAAGTCAGGCCGCAGTTTCCCCGGCGAAATGGCCCTTGAGAGCAAAAAGGCCGGCACATGGCCGACCTTTCCTTTTCACCTCGCCCGCGCCAGTACATCCGTGGTCACGAATTGGGGGTGAATTGCCGATCAGTAGATAGGGCTTTGGTTAACAAATCCTTAGCTGGCGGGGCTGCTCACCGACGTGTCCTGGCCAACCTTGATCGGCGTTCTCGTGATGAATGCGGAAAGTCGTTTTTAAAACCAGCACAGACTATTAATCGTTGTGCACCAACATGTTGGCGCGTGAGACATATCGAAGTAACTATCGTATTCTGGAAGTCGATTTATGGCCGTGCTTGGCGCCCTCCCTCCCGACGTTCTCTGTCGACCAATTCGCGAAGCTGATTGGGAAGGGGTGGTCGACTGCCTGTGCCGGGGCTTTCCGAAGCGCGACCGGAATTACTGGATACAGGCGCTGACCCGTTTGTCGCAGCGGCCTGCCGTCGCCGAGTTCCCACAATACGGCTTGGCTTTGGAGAAGGCTGGTCGGATCGTTGGCGTTGTGCTGACCCTATATACCCGTTATCGCGGGCAGGAAGGCGACGAAGTCCGCTGCAACCTTTCAAGCTGGTCCGTCGACGCGGAATCCCGTCCCTATGGCGCCAAATTGGTTACGACGATTCTCAAGCAAAGGGACGTGACCTACACGAATATTTCGCCGGCGCCCGCGACATTAAAGGCTAACTGGGCGCTCGGCTTTCGCCCCTTTTCCACCGGACAATTCGCCTTCTTGCCGGCTTTGAATTCAGTGCCGCGGTCATATCGCGTGCTCGAGGCTCGTCCCGATCTTGCGGAAATGGCGATGCTGCCCGACAGTGAGAGATACATACTCTCGGAACACTCCGCGCTGGGCTGCATGTCATTGATTTGCATTTGCGACGGCGTGGCGTTTCCTTTCGTATTGATGCCGCGCCGAATATTGCGCGGTCTTGTCCCGTGCTATCAGGTCATCTATTGCCGCTCCCTCGCGGATTTGAGCCGGTGCGCCGGCGCTGTGGGGCGCTTTCTCTTGCGAAGCGGCATCCTGCTTTGCGTCGTCGACGCCAAGGAGCCGATTGCAGGTCTGCACGGGCGGTACCGCCACAACAGGGGGCTGAAATATTTCAAGGGCCCCAAACCACCCTCGCTTGGAGATCTGACGTTCACCGAGCTTGTGATATTCGGTCCCTGAACGACAAGCGCAACAACCTGTTGGGCTCTGGCGATGCCGAAAGTGAACCCCCGCCTTGGGCGGGGGTTCCATTTTTGAAGCTACGATCTGCTACTGAACAGGGGCGGTCTGAGCTGGCGGGGTTGCGGGTGCCGGCGTCATCGTGTCGGCTGGAGGTGGCGGCAATTGGCCAGCGGTCGTCGCCTGCGTTCCTCCTGATTGAGTTTGGTCACACGCCGCCAGGGCAGCAAGCGCCAAACCGAACGCGGCGAATAAAGGTAGTTTGCGGGTCATGTACAAGTCCCTTCCATGGACGCCACCCGCGCGGCCCCATCATCGGGACCCATGCCCCCAGGTCAACCGTCGCCTCTTCGTCGACGCTTCAAACATTCTTACGCCCAGTAAAAGGCAGGGCTTTCGACCTCTGTTTAGGTCGGCTTAGGAAGCAACCGTTAGAGCGAAAGCCTCACGCCTCGGCCTGTGACTTCACATAGGCGATATAGCCACGCACGTCGCCGGCCGGCTCCGCATAGGCCTTGCCGAGCTTCTTCTCGATCGCCGCCATATATTCCTTCGCCCATTGGGGCAGCGCGTAGTCGATGACGGCGAGGAATTCGAGCGTCGCCGCTAGGCGGATGTCGGCGATCGACGGGTTCTTGCCGCCGATGAACGGCTTGCCGTTCCTGAAGAAGGAGTGAAAGACCTCCAGCGGCTCGGCGATCGCGGCCGCCGCGGCCTTCTGGGCCTCCGATTTCCTGTCGGGGTGGGCGTCGCTGTGGCCGACCTCGCCGGCATATTGCGGGAAGTTCAGCGCAGGATAGGTGGCGCGCGCCACATAGGGGTAGAGCGTGCCGATCAGGTAGAACATGGCGCTGTCGATCATTGCCCGCTTGGCCGGCGCCTTGGGATATAGTTTCTCCAGCCCATGCTTGTTGGCGAGATACTGCATGATGGCGCAGCTCTCCCACAACACGCCTCTCGGCAAGCCCTTGTCCTCGATCATCGGCGTCAGATGGGCTGGGTTTCGCGCCATGTATTCAGGCGAGCGCGTGTGGCCCCATACGTCGGTCTCGGAATGATCTAGCCCCGCCGCGCGTGCAAACACCCGAACGCTCATGTTGTTGACGCTCGGCTTCAGCATGCTAAGCGTCAGTCCGGGCCTCTTCGCTGATTTCGCTACGGCCTTCCGCGTGGGCTTCGCGGATGCTTTTGCTGCGGGCTTCACGGCGGCTTTCGCTGCCGGCTTGGCGGAAGCTTTCGACGCCTTGGCTGCAGGTTTTGTCGCTGCCTTGGCAGCTGGTTTCGGAGCGGCCTTGGCAGCCGGCTTCTTCGCACTCTTCGTTGTCGTCTTTGCCATTATGGTCCTCCCTCGGGGTTGCTGTCGTCAGTATGGATTTTTCGGTGTCCGGTCGTCCGACAAAGTCGCGCGGGAGCGCTCGACAAGCGCCTGGATCGCGTCGGCAAGATGCACCTCGGCGATTGCGTAGTCGCCGCGCGCGACGCGGAGCTTGTGCGCCTGCATCAGCACGTCGGCACGGGTGAAGCCCGCCGGCGGCTCGAAACGGTAGGAGGCGAGCTCGATCAGCAGGCCGAGCGGATCCTCGAAGTAGATCGAATCCATAAAGCCGCGATCCTTGACGCCGCTGTGCTTGATGCCACGCTCATCGAGCCGGGCGACCGCCTGCAGGAAGGTGACGCGCGACACCGCAAAGGCGATGTGATGGACGCAGCCCGGATCGGTCGGCGTGCGCCGTTTCTCCGGCGTGCGGCTCTCATCGGTGAAGATGGTGATCAGCCGGCCGTCGCCCGGATCGAAATAGAGGTGGCTTTCGCTGGCCTTGTCGAGGTTGGGCTGCTCGAAGATGAAAGGCATGCCAAGCACGCCTTCCCAGAAGTCGATGGAGGTCTGGCGCCCGGCGCCGACCAGGGTGATGTGATGGACACCCTGCGATTGCAGTTTCTGCATTGGCCCTCTCCCTAGATCTTCTCGTTCCCGACGAGCGTCGATCTATTCGCTGCGCGACAGATTCGTCCCGGCGGCGTTCTGCGCACCGTCCTGGACCCTTGGCCCTTCGGTTACATGAAGCGATGCTAATTCAATTGAGGGCGCCGCACCAGAAGCGACGGCTCCGGCTTTGACCGACGGCGATACCCGTGTACGCAAATTTGAAATCCTTGGTACGCCCAAGGGGAATCGAACCCCTGTTCCCGCCGTGAGAGGGCGGTGTCCTGACCGCTAGACGATGGGCGCGTTCAAGAACCGGCGATATAGGCTGACGGCTGGGAAAAAGCAACTGGCCTTCGGACAGTCTCTAGTGCCGGGAAAATATCCGTTGCAGGCTTACCGTTTTGGCTGGATCAAGTCCCAGAGATTTCCGTGGAGATCGGCGAAAACCGCTACAGTGCCATAGGCCTCGTGTCGGGGCGCCTCACGGAATTCGACGCCCTTTTCGAGCATCAGCGCGTGGTCGCGGGCAAAGTCGTCGGTTTCGAGGAACAGAAAGACCCGGCCGCCGGTCTGGTTGCCGATGCAGCTTGCTTGCAAGTCGCCCGACGCTTCTGCCAGAAGCAGCCGCGCGCCGTGTCGGTCTGCCGGCGCCACCGTGACCCAGCGCTTGCCGCCGCCAAGATCAACGTCTTCGGTGAGTACAAAGCCCAGCTTGCCGACATACCAGGCGATCGCCTCGTCATAGTTTCTGACCACGAGTGCGACCGTGGCGACGCGGCGATTTTCGGCGAAACCAGTCATTTGTTGCGGATCGAAAAGCGACCGATGATGCGGCGCTCAGTAATGTCGTAGACAAAAATGGCGCGGCTGCCGTCGGCAAGCTCCGCATCGATGGAGATGCGATTGCCGGAGAGCGACTGGCTGATGACCTTGGCGCCGACCGGCAGCACGATGTCGCCGGTCAGCGGCTCGCCTGATGGCACCTGGATGTCGCCGGCCAGTGGCGGGCTAGCCGGCGGCGCGGTGCGCGTTTTGTAGACAAGGGCTGCGATCACCACCATAAGGGCAAGGAACAGCAGGCCGAGATTAATGGCGACGAAGCGGACGAGCTTCTTGCGCACCTTTTCGACTTCGGGGTCGAGCGGCTTTTCCTCGTCTTCATCGGCAGCGGCCATGGCAAACATTCCGGAACTTTTTTTTCGATGAGCGCTCATAACGAAGAGGCCCCCATATTGATAGAGGATGGATTGATGGAGGGCGGATCGCCAAACGGGGGATCGCCAGACGGGGGATCGATCATGCTGGAAGCGGGTCCCGATGCGGCCGGCCAGCGCCTCGACCAATGGCTGGCGGGCAAGCTCGGTCCGGACATGTCGCGCAGCCGGGTGCAGATGCTGATCAGGCAGGGCGCCGTCAAGGTCGGCGGCCAGCCGGTCACCGAGACCAAGCGCAAGATGGCGGCCGGTGACCGCGTGTCGGTCGACATGCCGGAGCCGGAGCCGGCGGAGCCGCAAGGCGAGAACATCCCGCTCGACGTCCTCTATGAAGACAATGAATTGATCGTCATCAACAAGCCGTCGGGGCTGGTCGTCCATCCCGGCGCCGGCAACTGGACCGGCACGCTGGTCAACGCGCTGATCCACCATTGCGGCGACAGTCTTTCCGGCATCGGCGGTGTGCGGCGGCCGGGCATCGTCCACCGCCTGGACAAGGAGACCAGCGGCGTCATGGTCGTCGCCAAGACCGACCGCGCCCACAAGTCATTGTCGGAGGCCTTTGCCGACCATGGCCTGACCGGCGATCTCAAACGCGCCTATTTGGCTTTGGTCTGGGGCATACCGATGAGACCGACAGGCACGGTCGACGAGCCGCTTGGCCGCGCCGCCGACCGCGTGCGCCGTGCCGTGGTGCCCGAGGGCCGCGACGATGCCCGCCACGCCGTCACCCATTTCACCGTGATCGAGCGCTTTGGCGAGCAGCAAAAGGAATTTGCCACGGCAAGCCTGGTCGAATGCCGGCTCGAGACCGGCCGCACCCATCAGATCCGCGTCCACATGGCTCATATCGGCCATCCGGTCGTCGGCGATCCCGATTATGGCCAGGCGTTTCGCACCAAGGCGAACCGGCTGCCCGAGCCGCTGAAAGGCCGGGTGAAGGCATTTCCGCGACAGGCATTGCATGCCCGCCTCCTTGAATTTCGGCATCCGACTACCCATCTAACGATGAGGTTCGAGGCGCCGGTACCGAGGGATATGGAGGAACTCGTCGACGGTTTTCGCAAACTCTGAACCGCCTTCCATCCACTCAAAACCTGATTGGCAAAACCTGACAGTCGTTGTTCACTTTGGCGTGACACACTGTTTCGTGTTGAACCAATGCTGTCCTTTCTGGTTTTGTTCCTATATACATCCGCTGTCGCGACGAGCCTTTTGGCGTTCGCGACATATGCCCGCCGCGTTTCGGGGGCACCACTCCAAGAGAGAGGGGGCGCTATCATGGCCCAGTCATTACCCAGTATCGTTTCCGGCGAAGGCGGCCTCAGCCGCTACCTGGAAGAAATCCGTCGCTTTCCGATGCTTCAGCCGCAGGAAGAGTACATGCTCGCCAAGCGTTACGCTGAGCATGAGGACACCACGGCTGCGCACAAGCTCGTCACCAGCCACCTTCGGCTCGTCGCCAAGATCGCCATGGGCTATCGCGGCTACGGCCTGCCGATCGGCGAGGTGATCTCGGAAGGCAATGTCGGCCTGATGCAGGCTGTCAAGAAATTCGAACCGGAGCGTGGCTTCCGGCTTGCCACCTACGCCATGTGGTGGATCAAGGCCTCGATCCAGGAATACATCCTGCGCTCGTGGAGCTTGGTCAAGATGGGCACGACCGCCAACCAGAAGCGCCTGTTCTTCAACCTGCGCAAGGTGAAGGGCAAGATCCAGGCGCTCGACGACGGCGATTTGAAGCCCGATCAGATCACCGAGATCGCCACCCGCCTCAACGTGTCCGAAGCGGAGGTGGTGTCGATGAACCGCCGCCTTTCGGGCGATGCCTCGCTCAA
Organism: Mesorhizobium sp. M6A.T.Cr.TU.017.01.1.1; assembly: GCF_004023115.1. NCBI lineage: Bacteria > Pseudomonadati > Pseudomonadota > Alphaproteobacteria > Hyphomicrobiales > Phyllobacteriaceae > Mesorhizobium > Mesorhizobium sp. M6A.T.Cr.TU.017.01.1.1. The sequence continues at coordinate 17,380 of NZ_RZTA01000003.1, read as the reverse complement.
CGCACCGATCCGGGCGAGCGAAGGTGAATCGGGTGAATGGCAGGACTGGCTGGTCGACGACCACGAAAGCCAGGAAGAGGCGCTGATCGAGCAGGACGAGCTGGAAAACCGGCGCGGCATGCTGTCCGGCGCTCTTGCCGTGCTCAACGAGCGCGAGCGGCGCATCTTCGAGGCGCGCCGCCTGGCCGAGGAGCCGCTGACGCTGGAAGAGCTGTCGGCCGAGTTCGACATCAGCCGCGAGCGCGTGCGCCAGATCGAGGTGCGCGCCTTCGAGAAGGTGCAGGACGCGGTCAAGGCCGCGGCCAAGCGCCAGATGCAGGCCCTGCGCACCATCGAGGCGCAGCCGGCGGCGTAAGGCTTCCGACGAAACAAATAACGGCGGCGTCAGGCAACTGGCGCCGCCGTTTTTTATGGGTCCTCCGACTGCCGGGAGAGCTGTACCTTGGTGCCATATTCTAGCTAGGGTTGGTTATTGCCCGCCCATGCGACGCGCTACCGCTCCACCAAAGATGCCGGCGGTTTCGGCCTCGCCATCGCGTTCGCAAACGATCTTATTCATAGCGGCATTATAGCAATTTTCCCCAAGCCCCGGAAACCGCAACGCTGCAAATTGTGGCGGCAATGTTCCGGCGCCTTACGAGCTTCCGTCGCGAAATTCCACGAAGCGGCACTTGCGGCAGGCGGGCGCGACAATGGGGCGCCGACCTCGTCTATTTGGAGATGACGATGACGATTTCTCAGTTTCTCACCGCTCTCGAATCCGAAGGTCCCCCAGCCGACCGAGCGAAAGAGATGGACCTGTATGGATGGCTAATTGGAAGCTGGGAAATGGACACGGTCCACTACCTCGACGACGGCACAATCCAGAAATGGAATGGAGAATGCCATTTTGGCTGGGTGCTCGAAGGCCGCGCGATTCAGGACGTTTGGATCAGGCCCAAGCGCCCTGCGCCGTCCACGATGTTTGGCACGACTTTGCGCATCTTCGATCCTGGGATCGATGGCTGGCACATCATATGGAACGACCCGCTCAACCGAGATCACTCGCGCCAGATCGGGCGGGCCGAGGGTAAGGACATTGTCCAGCTCGGCAATGACTCGCGCGGTCTGAAAACTCGATGGCGTTTCACTGAGATCACTACCAACAGCTTCCATTGGATCGGCGAGGAAAGATCTTCCGAGAGCGACCCTTGGCAAATCACGTATGAACATTTAGCCCGCAGAACAAAACCCTGAAGCTAGACTAGCTGGCGTCTGCGACCCATCTCATCACAAGCAATCGAGCGGAAATTTCAAATACCGGCGGCCGTTGGATTCCGGTTCCGGCAAGCGTCCACCATTCATGTTGACCTGCAGCGCGTGCAGGATCAGCCTGGGCATGGGCAGCGTCCTGTCGCGCGCCTCGCGCAACGCCACGAAATCGGCCTCGGTCCTGCAGGCGGCAATATGGGTGTTCTTGGATTTCTGTTCCGCGACAGTGCTCTCCCACAAGGGTTCGCGCCCCTCCGCCTGGTAGTCATGGCCGACGAACAGGCGTGTCTCGTCCGGTAGCGCGAGGATATCCTGGATCGAGCGCCAGAGCCGGGCGGCACTGCCGCCGGGAAAGTCCGCTCTCGCCGTGCCGCTGTCCGGCATGAACAGCGTATCGTGGATGAAAGCGGCGTCGCCGATCACATAGGTGATCGATGCCAGCGTGTGGCCCGGCGAAAAAAGCACCTTTGCCGGAATGCCGCCGACCGAAAAGGTCTCGCCATCCGCAAACAGCCTGTTCCACTGGGATCCGTCGGCAGGAAAATCCGGCCAGTTGTAGATCACCTTCCACAATTTCTGGACGTCGATGATCTTCTCGCCAATCGCCGTCGGCGCTCCGGTCTTCGCGCTGAGATAGTGCGCCGCCGAGAAATGGTCGGCATGCGGGTGGGTGTCGAGGATCCATTCGACGACCAGCCGTTGATCTCTAATGAAGTCGAGCAGGGCGTCGGCATTCTTCGTCGCCGTGGCGCCGGACTTCTCGTCGAAATCCAGGACCGGATCGATGATTGCGCATCGTCGCGTCTGCGGGTCGGCGACGACATACTGGATGGACCCGCTCGGCTTGTCGTAAAAGCCTGCCACCTGCAGCTTGGCCGATGTCGCGTCCAATCCCGGCTCCCTCAACTCCTACCCGGCAGGAATGGTTTTCCCTGCCGGGGCAAAAGAAGAGCATGGTCATTCGCCAGCGCCACGCCGTCAAGCACCGCATGCTCGTGCAGACGAGAAAACCGAAAAATCTCCTGTGCCGCCTCTGCCCTGCTCAGGCAGCGGGCTGCTTGGTCTTCCGGAGATACGGCAGTATCGTCTCATAGGCGCCGAAACGCTTGATCGCATCCTCGTTGGAAACGGCGGCGGTGATGATGACGTCCTCGCCCTGCTTCCAGTTCGCCGGCGTCGCCACCTGGTGCTTGGCGGTCAGCTGCATGGAATCGATGGCGCGCAGGATCTCATCGAAGTTGCGGCCGGTGGTCATCGGGTAGGTGAGCACCAGCTTGATCTTCTTGTCGGGGCCGATGACATAGACCGAGCGCACCGTGGCATTGTCGGCGGGCGTGCGCCCTTCCGAGGTTTCGCCGGCACCGGCCGGCAGCATCTCGTAAAGCTTGGCGACCTTGAGATCCCTGTCGCCGATCAGCGGGTAGTTCACCGAATGGCCGGTCGCCGTCTTGATGTCGTCCTGCCATTTGGCGTGGTTTTCGACCGGATCGACGGAAATGCCGATGATCTTGACGTTGCGCTTCTTGAACTCGCCTTCCAGCCCGGCCATCGTGCCGAGCTCGGTCGTGCAGACCGGCGTGAAATTCTTCGGATGGCTGAAGAGCACCGCCCAGCCGTCACCGATCCATTCGTGGAAGCTGATCGTCCCTTGCGTGGTTTCGGCCGTGAAATCCGGCGCGATATCGTTGATACGAAGGCTCATGACGTGTCCCTACCCTGTGATTGCAGATTTGCAGATCGCAGCCGGCACCCACCGGCGCTGCTCTGCCCTTCTACCACTCCGGTGTCATCCTTCAAACGCCTGTTGCCACCGGCATTGAGGCCGGCGGCGAAAAATTTTCATTGCTTCTCGGCAAATGCAGCAGGAATTTCCGCTGCGCTGGCTCAGGCCTTGTTCACCGCCAGCGTCGTCGCCAGATCTTCCATGCGCTGGGCGAGCGCGCCAAGCGCATTCGTCAGCACGGAATCGTTCTTATCGGCCTTGGTCAGCGCGTCGTCACGCGTCTTGCGCAGCGTCAGCACTTCGCTTTCCATGCCCTTGACGCGTTTTTGCAGTTCCGAAAGCTCGTCCATGACCATGATGCCGGCCATCACGGTCAGCCGCTGGTCGCCGATCTCGCCGAAAGAATCCTTCAGATGCGAGACATAGCGGTCGAAGCGCTCGGCGAGGTCGATCAGATGCTCTTCCTGGCCCTCGTCGCAAGCCATGCGATACTGCTTGCCGTCTATGGAAACCGTGACTTGTGCCATTGGGCCAGCCCCTATCTATCCAACACGGCGCGGATGGTTTCCATGGCGGTCACCAGCCGACGCGACACTTCCTTGTTGGCGTCTTCCAGTCGTTCGGCGCGCGCTTCGGAATTGTCGAGTTCCTGCGCCAGCCGCGAGCGGTCGGCGTTCATCCGCTGCACCTCCGCCTCGGCTTCCGTATAGTCGCGCTCGTGCTCGAGCTTGGCCGCGACGGCATTTTCCAACCCCTCGATGGCCTTACCCAGCCTCGCGATGACTTCCTTGAGTGTCGTTTCCCCGGTCATGGCTTTCGTCCTGCGCCCTGCCCATCACCGAATCATCCACGTTCAGAACGCGTTATATCTGAAACATTACGCGCCGTGTGAAGCCGACGTCAATAAAGGTCTCGCGACTGTCCCCTGCTAACGCTAATGTAGGGCCTCCAAGACCCTTCTGGCGCCATCACAAGACCGGCAAAAGCGCGCCGGTTTATTGACTAAAAAGCCGCGCCTGCTATGTGTCGCGCACCCCTTTCCAGGGCTCTCCCAAGGCCCCAAACCCCCACACTGGAGGAAGCATGACCTCGCGTGAACAACATGACCGGATGGCCAATGCAATCCGTTTTCTTTCCATGGACGCTGTCGAGAAGGCCCAATCCGGCCATCCTGGCCTGCCCATGGGCTGCGCCGACATTGCCACGGTGCTGTTCACGCGTTTCCTGAAATTCGACGCCAAGGCTCCACACTGGGCCGACCGCGACCGTTTCATCCTGTCGGCCGGTCATGGATCGATGCTGCTCTATTCACTGCTCTACCTGACCGGCTACGAGGACATCACCCTCGACCAGATCAAGCATTTCCGCCAGTTGGGATCGAGGACGGCAGGCCATCCCGAATACGGCCATGCCGCCGGCATCGAGACGACGACCGGCCCGCTCGGCCAGGGGCTTGCCAATTCGGTCGGCTTCGCACTCGGCGAGCGCATCATGAATGCCGCCTTCGGCAATGACCTTGTCGACCATTACACCTATGTGCTGGCCGGCGACGGCTGCCTGATGGAAGGCGTTTCGCAGGAGGCCATCGCGCTTGCCGGACATCTCAAGCTGAACAAGCTGATCGTCTTTTGGGACAACAACAACATCTCGATCGATGGCCCGGTGTCGCTGGCCGACAACACCGATCAGGTCGCCCGCTTCCAGGCGTCCGGCTGGAACGCCAGCCACATCGACGGCCAGGATCCGGAAGCGATCGCCTATGCCATCGAGGCGGCCCGCCATTCCGACAAGCCGACGATGATCGCCTGCAAGACCACGATCGGCTTCGGCGCGCCGACCAAGGCCGGCACCAACAAGGCGCACGGTTCGCCGCTCGGCGCTGATGAAATCGCCGGGGCGAGAAAGTTCTTCGGCTGGCATTCGGCACCTTTCGATGTCCCTGCCGATATCCTCGATGCCTGGCGCGACGCCGGCAAGACGGGTGTCAAGGCACGCACCGACTGGGAAGGCCGCCTCGCCAAGGCCGATGCCAATTTGCGCAGCGAATTCGAGCGCCGCATCAGTGGCAAGCTGCCGGCGAATTTCGACGCCGTCATCACCGACTACAAGAGGAAGCTCGCCACGGACAAGCCAAAGGTCGCCACCCGCAAATCGTCGGAAATGGCGCTCGAGATCATCAACGGCGCGGTGCCGGAAACGATCGGCGGCTCGGCCGACCTGACTGGCTCCAACAACACCAAGACCAGCCAGACCAAGAACATCACATCAGACGATTACGGCCAGCGCTACGTCCACTACGGCATTCGCGAGCACGGCATGGCGGCCGCGCTCAACGGACTGACGCTGCATGGCGGCCTCATCGCCTATGGCGGCACCTTCATGTGCTTTTCCGACTACGCCCGTCCGGCGATGCGGCTTGCGTCGCTGATGGGCATCCGCTCGATCTTCGTCATGACCCATGATTCCATCGGTCTCGGCGAAGACGGTCCGACCCATCAACCGGTCGAGCATTTGGCCGCACTGCGCGCCATTCCGAACCACAATGTCTTCCGCCCGGCCGACGCGGTTGAGACCGCCGAATGCTGGCAATTGGCCATTGAGCAGGAAAAGACGCCTTCAACGTTGGCGCTGACCCGGCAGAACCTGCCGACGGTGCGCAACGACTTCGTTGCGGAAAACCTCAGCCGCCAGGGCGCCTATGAGCTGGCCGCCGCCAATGGCGATGCGGCGGTGACGATCTTCTCTTCGGGCTCCGAGGTCGAAATCGCGCTGGCGGCGCGCGAGGCGCTGGAAAAGCACGGCCATCCGACCCGCGTCGTCTCGGTCCCCTGCTTCGAATTGTTCGACAAGCAGAGCGCCGACTATCGCAAGAAGACGATCGGCAACGCGCCGATCAAGATCGCCATCGAAGCCGGCATCCGCCAGGGCTGGGATCATTTCATCGGCACCGACGGCATCTTCATCGGCATGACCGGCTTCGGCGCCTCTGGCACGATCGAACAGCTCTATCCGCATTTCGGCATCACCGCCGAAGCGACGGTGAAGGCGGCGGAAGCCCGCCTGCACGGCGAATAAAGCTTGGCGCCCGCGAAAACGCGCGTAGCGGTTTTGCGGGCAGCCTCAGTTTGGTGGACTTAAATCCAACCCATCGACGGCTGGATTCTTTGGCAGCCCGCCGTTATGAAGCTGCGGACTTGATCTTCGGCCTCCAACTCCCAGGGAGAAAAAAATGACCGTCAGAGTTGCCATCAACGGATTCGGCCGCATCGGCCGCAACATCCTGCGCGCCATCCACGAATCCGGCCGCAAGGACATCGATGTGGTCGCCGTCAACGACCTCGGCCCGGTCGAGACCAATGCGCATCTGCTGCGCTTCGACAGCGTGCACGGCCGCTTCCCGCATGAAGTGACGGTTGACGGAGACCAGATCACCGTCGGCACGGAGAAGTTCAAGGTCACCGCGATCAAGGATCCGACGCAGCTGCCGTGGAAGGAGCTCGGCATCGACATCGCGCTCGAATGCACCGGCATCTTCACCGCCCGCGACAAGGCAGCGGCGCATTTGACCGCCGGCGCCAAGCGGGTCCTCGTCTCGGCACCTGCGGAGGGCGCCGACCTCACCGTCGTCTATGGCATCAACCATGACAAGCTGACCAAGGACCACATCGTCATCTCGAACGCCTCCTGCACCACCAACTGCCTGGCGCCGCTGGCAGCGGTGCTGCATGAGGCCGTCGGCATCGAGAAGGGCATGATGACGACGATCCACTCCTACACCGGCGACCAGCCGACGCTGGACACCATGCATAAGGATCTCTACCGCGCCCGCGCCGCGGCCCTGTCGCAGATCCCGACCTCGACCGGTGCGGCCAAGGCGATCGGCCTCGTGCTGCCCGACCTCAAGGGCAAGCTCGACGGCATCTCCATCCGCGTGCCAACCCCGAACGTCTCGGTCGTCGATTTCAAGTTCATCGCCAAGCGGCCAACGACCGTGCAGGAGATCAACGAGGCGGTGATCGCCGCCTCCAAGGGCAAGCTGAAGGGCATTCTCGCCGTCACCCATCATCCGAACGTGTCGATCGACTTCAACCACGATCCGCATTCCTCGATCATGGCGCTCGACCAGACCAAGGTCATGGACGGCAACTTCGTTTCGGTGCTGTCTTGGTATGACAATGAATGGGGTTTTTCCAACCGCATGGCCGACACCGCCGTTGCATTCGGCAAGACCATCGCCTGATCACAGGACCCTCTTCTCGCGACTTGGAAACGCCCGGCTCTGTCCGGGCGTTTTTCATTGGAGCGCCGTGTGCGTTCTTGTGTCGGCAGATCGCACGTCTTGGAGATTGGCCTGACGGCCATCGCGCTTCGTCATCCTGGGGTGGAGCAAGGAGCGAATCGACGCGGCGCAGACCCCAGGATCCATGCCGTGCCGTTGGAGCGTTGCGGCCGTGCAGAATTCTGTTCCGCCGCATTCCGGCTGATGTCACGGCATGGGTCCCAGGGTCTGCGCGACGCCGCTTCGCGGCTGCTCCGCCCTGGGATGGCGAAGTTGGAGCGGCATAGGGCAAAAAACCACCCTCCCGCCTTGCACCGGTCATGTCTTCGCCTCACTCTCCCGTAAAGCGAGAGGTACACGAAATTGAGGGGGCGGTTTTCGGATGGAGCATGCGATCTATCTCGTAACGCTGGTTGGCACCGCACTTGTCGTTGCAGCCGCGTTTTCGAGCCTGATCGCCTTCCGCTTCGGCGCTCCTCTCTTGCTGTTGTTCCTCTGCATCGGCTTGGCCACGGGCACCGACGGCCTCGGCATCCAGTTCGACAATGCGCGGCTGGCTTATTTTGCCGGCTCACTGGCGCTGGCGGTGATCCTGTTCGATTCTGGTTTCGGCACGCCGCTCAATGTCTTGCGGCAGGCGGCCGGACCGGCGCTGTCGCTGGCAACGATCGGCGTCCTTGTGACCACTGGCCTGTTCGGCGTCGTCGCCTACTACCTGCTCGATCTCAGCTGGCTGGAATCCTTCCTGCTCGGTGCCGCAGTTGCCTCGACCGACGCAGCAGCGGTGTTCTTCCTGTTGCGCGCCGGCGAGATCAATTTGCGCGAGCGCGTGCGTTCCACGCTCGAGGTGGAATCCGGCACCAATGACCCGATCGCCATCTTCCTGACCATCACCCTGGTCGAAATCATCGCCGTCAACGCCAATCTCGAGGCCGGGGTGCTGGCTACCGACCTCGTCCTCGGTTTCCTTCTCAACATGGGGCTTGGCGCTATCGTCGGCATTTTCGGCGGCCTTGCCATCGTGCGCCTCGTCGACCGGCTCAATCTCGACCACGGGCTGCTGCCGATCTTCGTGCTGACACTGTCGCTGATGGTGTTCGCCGCCGCGGGCGCCATTGGCGGCTCCGGCTTTCTGGCGGTCTATCTCGCCGGCCTCATTGCCGGCAATTCCGACATCCGCGCCGTCACCATCCTCAAGCGCTTCCAGGACGGCATGTCGTGGCTGGCACAGATCATCATGTTCCTGATCCTCGGCCTGTTCGCGACGCCGTCGCAATTTCCGGCGATCCTGCTGCCGGCGGTGCTGCTAGGCCTGTTCCTGATCTTCGTGGCGCGGCCAATCGCCGTCTGGCTTTGCCTGATGCCGTTCCGTCTGCCGCGCCCGGAAGTCGCCTTCATCTCATGGGTGGGCCTGCGTGGCGCGGTGTCGATCCTGCTCGCCATCACGCCGCTGCTTGGCGGCCTTGAGAACGGCCGCCTCATCTTCAACACCGCCTTCATCGTCGTGCTGGTGTCGCTGGTCATCCAGGGATGGACTGTCGGACCGCTGGCGCGCCGCCTCGGCCTGATCGTGCCGGCCCGCCTGGGGCCACTGGACAAGGTCGAGCTCGAATTGCCCGGCTCCGCCCATCACGAGCTTCTCGCCTATCGCGTAGCACCTGGCAGCCCAGTGGCGCGCGGTGAGCGCATTCCGCGCTGGGCGCGGCCGTCGCTGGTGCTGCGCGACGGGCGCTCGATGCGCTTCCAGGACATGGGCAGGCTCGCCGCCGGCGACCATGTCTACATCTTCGTGCCGGATCGCTATCCAGCCCTGCTCGACAAGCTGTTCGCCAGCCGCGCCGTGGTCGATCCCGAGGATGCGGACTTCTTCGGCGCCTTCGCCGTCGATCCGGCGCGCTCCGCCGCGGAACTGGAAGCGGCCTACACGCCGGGCCTGACCGAGGAGGAACGCAAGCTGACCGTCGGCGACCTGGTGACGGAGCGGCTCGGCGGCCATGCCGAATATGCCGACCGCGTGCTGATTGGTCCGATCGAGCTGATCGTCCGCGACGTCGACGACAAAGGCAAGATCACCGGCCTTGGTCTTTCCCTCGAGCCGACCGCGCCGGTGGCACGGGTGCCGGTGTTCCTGAGTGCCGGCGAAATCGGCGACCGTATCGTTGCCTTTGCGCGCAATTGGCGCAAGCGGGTCAAAAAGCAGAGTGGCGAGGCGCTGACGGACGCGGAACCGGCTCCACAGCCGGTGGTGGAAAAGGCAACCGACGAGGGCTGACGGCTCCCGACACGGGCTGTGGTCATTTTCCGCGTAGCACCATTGCAGGTCTTGCATCGTCGTTGTTGCGGGTTAAGGTCCCGGCGATTTTTCGCGAAAGGGAACAGCATGGCCAGCTTCAAGACACTGGACGACATCGGCAATATCGATGGTAAGCGCGTGCTGGTGCGCGTCGACCTCAACGTTCCCGTCGCCGACGGTAAGGTCACCGACGCCACCCGTATCGAGCGCATCGCGCCAACCATCGCCGAGCTTTCCGGCAAGGGCGCTAAGGTCATCCTGCTTGCCCATTTCGGCCGGCCAAAGGACGGACCGTCGCCTGAATTCTCGCTTGAGCCTATCGCCACGGCGACCGCGGAGGTGTTCGGCCGCCCTGTCGGCTTCGCATCCGACTGCATCGGCGACAAGGCCGCGAGCGCCGTCGCCGCCATGGGCAACGGCGACGTGCTGCTGCTCGAAAACACCCGCTTCTACAAGGCCGAGGAGAAGAACGACCCGGCCTTCACCGAAAAACTCGCCGCCAATGGCGACATCTTCGTCAACGACGCCTTTTCGGCCGCCCACCGCGCCCATTCGTCGACGGAAGGGCTTGCGCACCTGCTGCCGGCTTTCGCCGGCCGCACCATGCAGGCTGAGCTCGACGCGCTGGAAAAGGGCCTCGGCAATCCCGTCCGCCCTGTCGTTGCCATCGTCGGCGGCGCCAAGGTCTCGAGCAAGATCGACCTGCTGATGAATCTGGTGAAGAAGGTCGACGCGCTGGTCATCGGCGGCGGCATGGCCAACACCTTTCTCGCCGCGCGCGGCACTGACGTCGGAAAATCGCTGTGCGAGCACGACCTCGCCAACACCGCCAAGCAGATCATGATCGAGGCGGCCGAAGCCGGCTGCGCCATCATCCTGCCGGTCGACGGTGTCGTCGCCAAGGAATTCAAGGCGGGAGCCGTCAGCGAAACCGTCGCAATATCAGAGGTGCCGGCCGACGGCATGATCCTCGATGTCGGCGAAAAAACCGTGAAGACCATTGCCGACTGGATCGATCGCGCCGCGACGCTGGTCTGGAACGGTCCGCTTGGCGCCTTCGAGATCGAGCCGTTCGACCACGCGACGGTGGCGGCAGCCAAGCACGCCGCGGCCCGCACCAAGGCCGGCAAATTGATCTCGGTGGCCGGCGGCGGCGACACGGTGGCCGCACTCAACCACGCCGGCGTCGCCGACGACTTCACCTACGTCTCGACCGCCGGCGGCGCCTTCCTGGAGTGGATGGAAGGCAAGCCGCTGCCCGGCGTCGATGTGCTGAAGCGCTGAGGCGAGAAAGCGAACGGGGCGTTTGCGCGTTTCAATCGATTCGAGCTTTCCGCTTGGAATGGTTCGACTTGAACCTGCCTTGCTCTAGTGGTCTGCTAGGCGGGAACAACGTTTCAGGGAGAAGCACAATGAGCGAACGTCTCGAGGACATTGCCGCCGCGATGGTGGCCGGCGGCAAGGGTCTTTTGGCCGCCGACGAAAGCTCCGGCACCATCAAGAAGCGCTTCGACGTGATAGGCGTCGAATCGACCGCCGACAGCCGCCGCGACTATCGCGAGATGATGTTCCGCGCCTCCGACGCGATGACCAGATACATTTCCGGCGTCATCCTCTATGACGAGACCATCCACCAGAAGGCCGCCGACGGCACGCCGCTGGTCGACATCATCAAGGCAACAGGCGCCATCCCAGGCATCAAGGTCGATGCCGGCGCCAAGCCTCTGGCCGGCTACCCCGGCGACACGATCACCGAAGGCCTCGACGGCCTGCGCGAGCGGCTCGCCGACTATTACAAACTTGGCGCCCGTTTCGCCAAATGGCGTGCAGTGATCGACATCGACGCCGCGAAAGGCGTGCCTTCCGCCACGTCGATCGGCTCGAACGCGCATGCGCTCGCCCGCTATGCGGCGCTTTGCCAGGAGGCCGGCATCGTGCCGATCGTCGAGCCGGAGGTGCTCATGGACGGCGCCCATGACATCGGCACCTGCTACGAGATCAGCAAGGCAACGCTGACGAAGCTCTACACCGAGCTCTACGCGGCCCGCGTCGTCCTCGAAGGCACCATCCTGAAGCCGAACATGGTTCTCGCCGGCAAGAAGTCGGGCAAGGTGAGCAGCCCTGAGGAAGTCGCCGAAAAGACCATAAAACTGTTCCGCGAAACGGTGCCGGCCGCAATTGGGGGCATCGCCTTTCTCTCCGGCGGACAATCGGACGAGGAGGCGACCGCCAACCTCAATGCCATCAATGCCATCGGCCCGCATCCGTGGAAATTGACCTTCTCCTATGGCCGCGCCTTGCAGGCGGCGCCACAGAAGGCGTGGAGCGGCAAGGCGGCCAACGTCGCCGCTGCCCAGGCCGCCTTCGCCCACCGCGCCCACATGAACCATCTGGCCGCGCTTGGAAAATGGCAGCCGGAACTGGAACAGGCCGCCTGACCGGTTTTTTCTGCCTTCATCCGGACCCGGGTCATGTGCCCGGGTTCCATGTGCTCTGAAATCGCTCCAAGAATGCGAGGACCGTGTCGGCTTGCGTTGAGCCCAAACGTCCTTGGGTCTCAAAGAGGAGCAGACCCATGCCAAACAACAAGATCGTTTCACGGGAAGACTGGTTCCAGGCGCACAAGGCGCATCTGGCCCGCGAGAAGGAATTGACGCGATTTCGCGACCGCATCGCTGCCGAACGGCGGGAATTGCCTTGGTTGAAGGTCCGGAAGGACTATGTCTTCGAGACCGAACAGGGCCCGAAGAAACTGGCCGAATTATTCGCCGGCGCAAGCCAGCTGATCGTCTACCACTTCATGTTCGGGCCGGGCGCCGATTACCGTTGCGAAGGTTGTTCCTTCCTTGCCGACCACATCGACGGCGCCAACCAGCACCTCAAGCACCACGATGTGTCGCTTGTCGTGATCTCGCGGGCGCCGTTGGCTGAATTTCTGCCCTACAAACAGCGCATGGGCTGGAAATTCGACTGGGTGTCGTCCTACGCCTCGGATTTCAACTTCGACATGCAGGTTTCCTTCACCGACAAGCAGATCGCATCAGGCGACACGACCTACAATTTCGAGCAGCGCGCGCGCAAATCAAAAGACCTTCCCGGCGTCAGCGTGTTCTACAGGGATGACAACGGTGACATCTTCCTGACCTTCATGTCGCGCTCCAGGGGCGGCGATCCGCTGATCGGCGCTTATCATTATCTCGACCTGACGCCGAAGGGCCGCAACGAGACCGGCCCCTACCACAGCCTGATGGACTGGGTGCGGCTGCACGATGAATATGCAGACCGGCCCGAGATGCCGGACGCCTGTTGCCATTGACGACGGGCCGTCGACGCAAGGTCTTTCGCCTTTAGCCCGATATGCGCTAAGTGCTGCTCGCTATGCCCTTTAACGGACTTGCCCATTAACGGTTTGCGATGCAGCGCTTTCTTGCCCTCCTCACCTGGCTCGCCTTTCCGGTCTATGTCTGGCAGGGGCTCGGCGTGCGCCGCCGCACCACCCGCATGCCGCCGGCGCAGGGTCCGGTCATGCACGAGATATCAGGCCAGGCGCCGGCGGTCTCGCTTCTGATGCTTGGCGATTCTTCCGCCGCTTCGGTCGGCATCGGCAATTCCGAGTATGGGCTGGCCGCGCAACTGGCTGATCTGATCTCGAAACGCACTGGCCGTGCGGTGCGCTGGCGGGCAGCCGGCTTCAACTCGGCGACCTCAGGCCAGATCCGCGACCATGTGCTGCCCAATCTGTCGGCCGATCCTTGGACGCATATCGTGCTCGCCATCGGCACCAATGACACCAAGAACTTCCACTCGGTGCCGCGTTTCAAGAGCGATTTTGGCGGCCTGCTCTACGCGCTGCGCGCCAAATGGCCGGAGGCGCGCGTGGTGTGGTCGCCGGTGCTCGAATTCACCCGGGCACCGGCAATGCCGCCGCTGCTCGGAAAGATCCTGGAAATCCGCGCCGCCGAGATGAACCGGATGGGCGAGCGCCTTTGCCTCGAACGCGGCGCGGTGCCGGCGCCGCGCCTGCCGATCACCGATGCCGAAGCCGGCTTTGCGTCCGACGGATTTCATGCCTCGGAAGCCGGCTACCGGGCCTGGGCGGAACATCTCGTCGGCTTGGTGCTCGCCAACGAACCACGCGTCGCGTAGCGGGCCGCCGGCCCTAATGCATGTCGCGCAAAAGTGTGCAGCGGTTTTGCGATAACGACATGCATAAAACAACAACCTAAAGCGCGTCGCGTGAGGTCGGTCGAACGCGACGCGCTTTAGGTCCAATGCCCCAGCGCCGCTGTGATCGAAATCGCCGCCATCGCCAGCACCGCTAGTTTCCAGAAATCGCTGCGCCGCTTCAGCCCCGGCCAGCCGAGCGGCTTGATCAGCTGGATGACCATCATGGCGACGATGACGAGCGCGAGGAGTTTCGACATGCCGCCTTTGACCAGCATCACAAGCGGCTGTCAAAGCGCTCCTTTCGCTCGCTCGCGATAGAGTTGCTATGCCAGCGGCTTGAGGCCGGCCTCGATCGCAGCCCGGTTCGGTTCGAGGAACGGCGGCAAGGCCAGCCTTTCGCCCAGCGTTTCCAGCGGCTCGTCGGCGGTGAACCCGGGGCCGTCGGTGGCAATCTCGAACAATATGCCGTTCGGCTCGCGGAAATAGAGCGAGCGGAAGTAGTATCGTTCGACCTCACCGCTTGACGGCAGACGGAACTCGGCCAGCCGCGCCGTCCATTGATGCAAGGTCTCCTGGTCGGGCGCCCTGAACGCGACGTGGTGGACCGCCCCGGCGCCTTGACGTGCCGGCGCAAGACCCGGCTGCACCGCGACATGAAGTTCCGCCGCCGGCCCGCCTGCTCCCATTTCGAAGACATGAACCAGACCCTCGCCATCCGGCGACGCATAATCACGCGCCTTGCGCATGTTCATCACCCTGGTCAGCACCGCCTCGGTGTTGGTGATGTCGGGAACGCTGATGACGATAGGCCCGAGCCCGCGTATCTGGTGCTCGACCGGGACTGGGCTTTGAGACCAGGGATGGCTATCGGCCTTGCCGCCATCTGTGACGAGGCGCAGGCGCTGGCCTTCTGGGTCTTCGAAATCCAGCGACGGATAGCCGCCGATGTCGCCGATCTCTCCCGTCGCGACGGCCTCGCCGGCCAGGCGATCCTTCCACCAGGCAAGGCTTTCGGGGCTGGCGACCCTCAGGCTCGTCCGCACGATGCTGCTGGTGCCGCGCCGTTCGCGTCCGACCGGCCAGTCGAAGAAGGTGATGTCAGTGCCAGGCGTCGCCTCTGCATCGGCATAGAAGAGGTGATAGGCTGACGTGTCGTCCTGATTGACCGTCTTCTTGACCAGCCGCAGCCCCAAAGTGCCGGTGTAGAAACGAAGGTTTCCCGGCGCATTGGCCGTGATTGCGGTCAGATGGTGAATTCCTGTCAGTTGCAGGCTCATGGTCATCTCCCTGATCTCCGAGGAATTTTCTCCCTCAATATCAGAACGCCGGCCCTATCGCTGCTGCGAATTCCAACCGTCCGTCGTTGAAAGCTAAACGACTCAACCCCGGCAGAGCGACAAAAAAGCCTGCTTCTCTCGTGCAGGCGGGATCGGAACCGGCAAAACCTGGCACGCTCGCCAAAGACCGCTCAGCCTCCTGACAGACTGCTGTCAGGAGGGGTGTGCGATAGTGTCTCCATCGAAAGAGAGGAGACCAGCCATGAACGGTTTTACCATTCTGCACAGCGTGCAGCGCTATGTCGGCAAGATCCGGACGATGCGCAACGAGATCCGCACCCGGCGTTTCATGAATGGCTTGCCGCAGAGCATCCGCAAGGACATCGGTTGGCCGGATAATTACGAAGGCCGCCACGGCCGCGGGTGATTTTTCGCGGCAGCGGCTGGATGCGGACGCCAAGGCGCCCAGATATAGATCCGGCGGGCCGAAGGACGGAGCAGGAAATGTCCGAACAGAAAACCATCGGCGTCGTTTTCATCGATCGCTTCGCCGACTGGGAATACGGCCTGCTGGCGGCTTCGGCGGTCGAATGGTTCGGCGCACGCGCGGTGTCGCTGACGCCGAACGGCAAGCCGGTGACCTCGGCCAGCGGATTTATGCTGACGCCCGATCGCTCCACCGAGGTTGATGAAAACACCGATCTCGACGCCGTCGCGGTCATCGGCTCCGACCTATGGGTCGATGCACCGCCTGATATCTCCGGACTGCTGACGGCAATTGCGGCACGCGGCGGCGTGATCGGCGGCATCTGCGCCGGCACATTGGCGTTGGCGCGTGCCGGCCTGTTCGACAAGGCCAAACACACCAGCAATGGTCGTGACTGGATCAATGAAAAGGAACCGGCTTACCCCGGCGCCCAGAACTATCAGGACGTGCCCTATGCCGTCGCCGACGGCCGCATCGTGTCCGCGCCGGGTTCGGCTCCCGGCACCTTCGCTCTTGCCTATTTGAAGACGCTCTATCCCCAGAGAACAAGCGACCTCGCGCAGATGCGCACGCTGTTCGCCAGGGAGTATGCCGAAGGGGAACATGCTGAAGTCTCCTGACAGTATGGTGTCAGGAGCGGCGTGCAATAGTGCGACAGTATCAGGAGACTGACATGGCCTTCATCCCTGCAAAAGCCTCGGCATGGTTCGAGATCCCCGTCACCGACATGGATCGGGCGCGCGCCTTTTATGGATCGGTGCTTCAGAACGATCTCGCTCTGGAGGAGAGCGGCCCGAACCCACTGGCCATGTTCGCCACGCAGGACCGAATGGCATCCGGTCACGTCTACCCCGGAAAACCCGCGGCACCGGGAACCGGCCCGACCATCCATCTGTCGGTTGCCGCACCGATCGAAGATGCCATGGAACGGGTGAGGCAGAACGGCGGCCAGGTCGTCTCGCCGGCGATCTCCATTCCGGCCGGCACATTCGCCTATTGCCTCGACCCGGACGGCAACAGCTTTGGGCTCTTCGTCTAGGTGCCGCATGGCAAAAAGCTGGAACGACAGGCTGAACGCACCGGGCATCAACGGTATCAAGCCGACGCCGCGCACTGTTGGCGACGTCGTCGAGGGCCAGCCGATGCTGGTGCCGACGGCACGGCAGGTCGATGATTTCATCCGCTCCATCCCCAAGGGCGTGGACATGGACGTCCGTGCATTGCGCACCGCGCTCGCCATCGAGCACGGTGCCGAAGTGACATGTCCGGTCACTATCGGCTATCATCTGCGCACTGTCGCCGAGGCCGCCAACGAGGATTTGGAGCGCGGCATGCCGCTGAGTGACATCGCGCCGTTCTGGCGGGTGCTGGATGCAAAGACGCCGACAACAGGGAAATTGTCCTTCGGCGCGGCATTCGTCGCCGCGCAGCGCAAGCGCGAAGGGCTCGAACCATAATGCATGTCGCCCAAAAGTGGGAACCGGTTTTGGGACCACGACATGCATAGAAACAACACCGAGGGACCATACGATGCGCCGCGCCGACAGGCTCTTCCAGATCGTGCAGCATCTGCGCGGTGGCCGTCTGGTCACCGCCCAGAAGCTGGGCACGTGGCTCGAGGTTTCCGAGCGGACCATCTACCGCGACATCGCCGACCTGCAATCGACTGGTGTGCCGATCGACGGCGAGGCCGGCGTCGGCTACATGATGAGGGAGGGTTTCGACCTTCCGCCGCTGATGTTCACGCGTGATGAGATCGTCGCGCTGGTCGCCGGCGCCCGCATGGTGCGCGCGTTTGGCGGCGCTGCCATGGCGCGGGCCGCCGACGAGGCGCTGGTCAAGATCGGCGCCGTGCTGCCCGACGCCGAGAAGGACCGCATCGCCCGCACCGAGATCCACACGC
>NZ_RZTA01000039.1:0-52468 GCF_004023115.1 Mesorhizobium sp. M6A.T.Cr.TU.017.01.1.1 | reverse complement strand
TGATGGCGCCGATCGAGAAGCCGGAAACAAGCTCCACCAGCGTGTATCCGAGATGCGGCGCAATCAGTGGGAATTCGTCGAACAGCGCGTAGGCGATCGCGCTTGGCGCCGGCATGATGTAGTGCGGCACATTGAAGAGCCGCAGCGCCAGCTCGATGCCGCCGATGATGATCACCGCGACCGCGATGATGGCGGCGACCTCGGCACCCGACCTGATGCCGGGGCCGCTGGCGAAGGCCGAAAGATTGGTCAGGCTGACGTCGTGCCCGTCGCCCGACTTTGTCTTCGAGAATTCCGGTATGGCGTCGCCTCCGCTCACGGCCTGATCCTCACAATTTCGGCGGTGCCGCGCTCCCGCGCCTTCGGCCGCACGCGTTCGCCGACAATGTCCATCTTGATCGTGTTGGTGAGATCGAAGACCTCCTTCGTCGCCATGATCTCCAGCGAGCGCGGGCGTGGGAATGGCACGCGATATTCCTTGGCGACGCGCCCCGGCCGCGCGCTCAGCACCACCACCCTGTCGGAAAGGAAGATCGCCTCCTCGATGCTATGGGTGATGAAGACGATGGTGGTTTTGGTATCGAGCCAGATCTCCTCGACGAGACGGTTCATCTCCTCGCGGGTAAAACTGTCGAGCGCGCCGAAGGGCTCATCCATGAGCAGGACGGAGGGCTTCAGCGCCAGCGCCCGCACGATCGCCGCGCGCTGCTGCATGCCGCCCGAAAGCTCGCGCGGAAACTTGCCGCCGAAGCCGTCTAGCCCGACGCGATTGACGAGGTGGGCAATCCAGGCGCGATCCGGTTTCTCGCCTTTGATCTCGAAGGGAAAATGGATGTTGGCGTCGAGATTGCGCCAGGGCAGCAGGTTCGCCTCCTGGAAGACGATGCCGATATCCGGATGCGGCCCGGTGATCTCTCTGCCGTCGAGCCGGATGGTCCCGCTGGACAGGCGATGCAGCCCGGACATCGACCACAAAAGGGTGGTCTTGCCGCAGCCGGAGGGGCCGACGATCGAGACGATCTCATTGGCGTGGACGTCGAGGCTGCAACGGTCCAGCGCCAAGAGGTCGCCGGAAGCCGTATGATAGATCTTGGTCGCGTCCTGCACGCCAAGCTTCGGGGTTTTTGCACTGCCCGCGTTCATGCGCCCCTCGGAGATTGCGCGATGATCCAGTGGGTCATACGGTCGCAGAAATCAGTCTGTAACTATCCTACTTTACTGTCAAGCGGCGACCGTCGCTATCGCTGGCAAGATCGCTAGGGCCAGCCATATCTGTTTGTTTAAATTACATTTTCTATTTCTTGAAAAGCTTGTTGCTTTCCTACATACTTCGGAAACACGTCGCGTGAAGCGGAGCAGGCAAGCGGTGCGCAAACATGGTAGAGGTCGAGTTCCACGAACGTCAGGGGAATGACTCATGACCGAAGCTGAAGGCCATGCACGACTGACTTCGGATGGCGAGCCGGATACACGCGACCATGTCAGGCGCATCCCCGACATCATCTCGCTGGTCAAGGACTCTTACAGTGAGCTGCGCCCGGCGGAGCGCCGCGTCGCCGACGTCGTGCTCGACGACGTCAGGTTCGCGGTCGACGCTTCCAATGCCGTGCTCGCCCAGCGCGCCGGGGTGAGCGAACCGACCGTGACCCGGTTCTGCCGCGCCATCGGCTGTGAAGGTGTGCGCGACTTCAAGCTGAAGCTGGCGCAGAGCCTCGTCGTCGGCGCGCTCTATCTGAGCAAGCCGCCGCCCGCGAGCGCCGACAATGGCATGCCGTTCTGGAATGCCGTGTTCGGCGAGGCACGCCGGGCGCTGCAGGAAGCCGAACGGCAGCTCGATCCGGCGCAGCTGGTGAAGGCGGCCGAGCTGATCGCCAAGGCACGCCAGGTCACAGTGTTCGGTCTCGGCGGCAGCTCCTCGGCGC
Organism: Mesorhizobium sp. M6A.T.Cr.TU.017.01.1.1; assembly: GCF_004023115.1. Classification (NCBI taxonomy): domain Bacteria; kingdom Pseudomonadati; phylum Pseudomonadota; class Alphaproteobacteria; order Hyphomicrobiales; family Phyllobacteriaceae; genus Mesorhizobium; species Mesorhizobium sp. M6A.T.Cr.TU.017.01.1.1. The sequence continues at coordinate 50,546 of NZ_RZTA01000039.1, read as the reverse complement.
TGGCGCAGGAAACCCAATACCGGCTGTTTCGCTACGGCATCACCGTCAGCGCCCAATGCGACCCCTATCTGATGCGGATGACCGCCTCGACCTTGAAGCCCAGCGATCTGGTGATCGCCATCTCGGCGACGGGACGCACGCGCGAAGTGATCGAGGCCGTCGAGCTCGCCAAGCATTACCGCGCCAACGCGATCGGCGTGACCGCGCCCGACACCGACCTTGCCCGCGCCTGCGATGTCAGGCTGACGGTCGCGGTGCCCGAATATCCCGACACGCTGAAGCCGACCGCCTCCCGCTTCGCCTTCCTGGCCGCGATCGACCTGATGGCGGTGGCGGCCGCCTACAAGCTCGACGGCTCGGCCCGCGAAACGGTCCGCCGCATCAAGTACAACGCCCAGATCCACAGGACGGGCAAGGAGATGGAACCGCTCGGGGACTGAAGGCCCTTTTTCCTTCTCCCCTTGTGGGAGAAGGTGGATTGGCGCGCAGCGCCAAGACGGAAGAGGGGTGCTGGACGGAGTGAGACGTTGGTGTTCCTCTGGAACACCCCTCATCCGTCGCCTTCGGCGACACCTTCTCCCACAAGGGGAGAAGGGAAGACCGGGCAGCGCCGACTTGAAAAGGTAGAAGGACAACAGATGCTCGACATGGCACCATCGAAACAGGCGGCCACCTGGCTTTCCTCCCTCGCCCGCGCGCTCGAGGCGGGCGACGCCGAGGCCGCGACCAATCTGTTCGCCGAGGACTGCTACTGGCGCGACCTGCTGACCTTCACCTGGAACATCAAGACGATGGAAGGCCGCGCGACGATCCGCGACTTGCTGAAAACCACGCTGGCGACGACAAGGCCGACTGCCTGGCAGCTCAGTGGCGAAGGAAGCGCGGACGAAGGCATCGTCGAAGCCTGGTTCACCTTCGAGACGTCATCGGCATGGGGCCAGGGCATCATGCGCCTGCAGGACGGCCAGTGCCGGACGCTGTTCACGGCGATGACCGACCTCAAGGGCTTTGAGGAGCGCAAGGGGCCGGCGCGGCCTCTGGGTGTTCGCCACAAGGCCGATCCGGACCGCGAGACCTGGTCGGAGGCGAGAGCGCGCGAGACGCGTGAGCTCGGCGCCGGCCAGCAGCCTTATTGCCTGGTCATCGGCGGCGGCCAGGGCGGCATCATGCTGGGCGCAAGGCTCAGGCAGCTCGGCGTGCCGGCCATCATCATCGAGAAGAACGCTCAAGCCGGCGATTCCTGGCGCAACCGCTATCGCTCGCTCGTGCTGCACGATCCGGTTTGGTACGACCATCTGCCCTACATCCCGTTTCCAGAAAACTGGCCGGTGTTCACGCCCAAGGACAAGATGGGCGACTGGCTGGAAATGTACACGCGCGTCATGGAGCTCAACTACTGGACCTCCACGAGATGCGTCAGCGCCAGCTATGACGAGGCCGAAAAAATCTGGACGGTCGAGGTCGATCGCGCCGGCGAGCGCATCACGCTGAAGCCGAGGCATATCGTCTTCGCGACCGGCGCCTATGGTCCGCCGAGGCAGATCGACCTGCCCGGCGCCGAGGCGTTCCAGGGCGAGATCCTGCACTCCAGCCAGTATTCCAGCGGCGAGAAATTCCGCGGCAGACGCGTCGCGGTCATCGGCGCGGCAAGCTCGGGGCACGACGTCAGCGTCGACCTTTGGGAAAGCGGCGCTGAGGTGACGATGATCCAGCGCTCGCCGACGACGGTGGTCAAGTCCGACACGCTGATGGAAGTCGGCTTCGAGATCTTTTCGGAAAAGGCGCTGGCGCGCGGCATCACCACCGAGAAGGCCGACATGATCGTCGCCTCGACGCCGTTCGCGCTGCTGCCGCAAAGCCAGCGGGCGCTCTACGACATCATCAAGGCGCGTGACGCGGCGTTCTACGACCGCTTGCGCGGCGCTGGCTTCGCCATCGATTTCGGTGACGACGAGACCGGACTGCTGATGAAGGCCTACCGCACCGGCTCGGGCTACTACATCGACGTCGGCGCTTCGGATTTGATCATCAACGGCGAGATCGGCGTTCGCAGCGGCGTCGGAATCAAGTCGCTGACGCCGACAGGGATACTCTTCGACGACGGCACCGAGCTTGCGGCCGACGTGGTCATCTCCTGCACCGGCTATCAGTCGATGAACGAGACGGTGGCGGCGATCGTCTCGCGTGAGGTCGCCGACAAGGTCGGCCCGTGCTGGGGGATTGGCTCGGGCGTGAGAGGCGACCCCGGACCATGGCAAGGCGAATTGCGTAACATGTGGAAGCCGACCGCGCAGGAGGCGCTATGGTTCCACGGCGGCAATCTGGCGCTGTCGCGTTTTTATTCGAAGTATGTGGCGCTGCAGATCAAGGCGAGGATGGAAGGTATTGAGACGCCGGTTTATGGAGCGCCGGGGGTGAAGCCGTAATCTCCCTCCTTGAGGGGGAGATGGCCGGCAGGCCAGAGGGGGTCGCCGCGCGTCGAGCGCCAACTTCCATCCGTTGCAGGAAGGCGAGCCCGGTCGAACCGACCCCCTCTGTCGCCTTCGGCGACATTTCCCCCTCGAGGGGGGAGATCACCCACGCCCGAAATGCCTAGCCACGACATCGACATGCGTCTCATGCGCATGCGCTTCGAAGCGCTCGGTATCGCCGAGATCGCCTGCCGCCTCGTTCGGCCACCAGGTGCCGCCGATCACGATGCCGTCCGAGATCAGCCTTTGCTCGGCGACCAGCGAGGCGCCGACCGCATCGACAAAGGTGAAACTGCCCGGGCGCAGCCGCAGCACTGCGATATCGCCGACCGCGCCGACCGTAAGCGCGCCAAGATCGGTCCGCCCGATCGCCTCGGCCGGCCGCTGTGTCGCCGCGCGCAGCACCTCGACAAGCGGCATGCCGAGCGCCAGCAGTTTCGACATGCACACCAGGATGTCGAAGGCCGGCCCGTCGACGCAGTAGAGATGCACGTCGCTACTGATCACATCGGGCGCCAGCCCTTCGCTGAGCATCGCCTTGGCAACCTCGAAATCGAACGAGCCCATGCCATGGCCGATATCGAAAATGACGCCGCGCTCGCGCGCCAGCCGCATGTCGGGCCGCACCGCGCCGGAGGCGAAGATCGGCGCGTTGGGAAACGGCCGGAAGCAGTGGGTGAGAATGTCGCCCCTGCGCAGCCGCGGCAGCACTTCCGAGCGGCCCGGCGGCGGCTCGTCGATATGCGCCATCAGCGGCAGGCCGACCTGATCGGCGGCTTCCAGCGCTAGGTCGACCGGCGCAATGCCGCTGGTGCCGCCGGCATGGCGGCCCGAGCGGACTTTGACGCCGACAACCACGTCTGCGTGCTCGCGCACCGCTGCCACCGTCTCGCGCGGTTCGCAGAGCCTCAGATCGCTGCACTCGCCGACCGAAACGGTCTGCGAGAAGCCGAAAATGCCGGCAAAGGAAATGTTGACATAGGCCAGGATGCGGACCTTCGAGCGCTCGATGACGTGACGGCGAAAGCCGAGGAAGTTGCCGGCGCCGGCACTTCCCGCGTCGATGAACGTGGTGGTGCCGCTTTTGGCGGCGAGGAGGTCGGCGTCGACGCCGAGCGAGGTGCCGCCCCAATAGACGTGGCTGTGCAGGTCGATGAGGCCGGGCGCGACGATGGAGCCCGTCGCATCGATGACGCGCGCGGCACGGTCGAAGGGAATGTCGGCATCGATCGCCGCGATGCGGCCGTCGGCGATGGCCAAATCGCGCTGCGCATCGAGACCAGACGCCGGATCGATGACGCGGCCGCCCTTCAGGAGGAGATCAAATTGCATCGGCGTCCGCCTCCGTTCCGCCTAGACCGGCCTGTAGGCGACGGCCTCGACCTCGATCTTGATGTCGATCATCAGCCGCGATTCGACGGTGGTGCGCGCTGGCGGATCCTTTGGAAAATGCCTGGCATAGACGGCATTGAAGGCGCCGAAATCGCTGGCATTCTCGAGCCAGACCGTCGTCTTGACCACGTCGTCCATGGTGCAGCCGGCCAGCGCCAGCGCTGCCTTGACGTTCGCAAGCACCTGCTCGGTCTGCTCGGCTATGCCGCCCTTGACCACCATGCCGTCGCTGCCCACTGGCACCTGGCCCGAGACATAGACCATGTCGCCGGCCCGGACCGCCGGCGACAGCGGCACATGGGATGTTCCAAAACACTGTTTGGGCACGGAAAAGTCTCCTGTTCAAACATTGGCGGCAATCGCCGCAGAGTCCGCGCGGGCTCTTTCGCTGCGCCGGTTTGCCCGTTTCCCGCCAGAAGGTCTACGCCTGTCCGAGCGATTCTCATACAGGCTGTGTTGGAAAGCAACATTTTTTGGAAGTCATGTTGCTTTATTACAAGAGCACCAGCATCCTACATGGCAGGCGGTTGCGCTAAGACATCCGGGAGGCGAGGATTGGCGAGGGAAAAACGAGGAGCCGCATGATCGATTTCGGTGGCCGCAGCGTGGTCGTGACAGGTGCCGCCGGCGGCGTCGGCAGCGCCCTGGTTGCCGTCCTGTCCGCCTGCGGGGCCAGGGTGATCGCCTGCGATCGCGAGGGCACCGACCTGACCGGCGCGGGGATAGAAGAGACGCATCATTTCGACCTGCTCGATGACGACGCCGTCGCGGCATTTGCCAAGCGCATTGGCGAAGGCGCTGCACCGGCGGCGGTCATCTCCAACGCCGGCTGGACGCGGGCGGAAACGCTCGCCGATGTCTCGACGGCAGCCCTCGATCACGAAATGGATCTGAATTTTCGCAGCGCCGCACTGCTGTCGCAGGCACTGCTTCCCGTCATGCGCAACCAGCCGCAGGGCGCCGCCTTCGTGTTCATCTCCTCGGTCAACGCGCAAGCCCATTTCGGCAACCCCGCCTACGCCGCCGCCAAGGCAGCACTCAACGCCTGGATGCGCGCCATCGCCACCGAGGAAGGCCGCAACGGCATCCGCGCCAACGCCGTCATTCCCGGCTCGATCCGGACCGGGGCCTGGGAGCATCGCCTTGCCCACAAGCCGGAGATCCTCGCCGCCGTCGGCAAGCTCTATCCTCTGGGAAGGCTGGTCGAGCCGGTCGAGGTCGCCCGCGCCGCAGTATTCCTGGCGTCGCCCTTTGCCAGCGGCATCACCGGCACGACCTTGAATGTCGACGCCGGCCTGATGGCAAGCAATCTGCCGTTTCTGGACCAGATCGGCGACTGATCGGATCAAGTCGAGCCTTCAATTGACCGAAACATCGCAACACCCAAAACATCGCAATATAGGGGAGCAGAAGTGACCTTCGACAAAAATCCGTTTCCGCCCGGCGACGCCGACCGCCATGCGCTCTGGGAGATGCTGGTGCGGCGCGACATCGACGCCTTCCTCGGCCAGGACTGGACGATGGTCGAGGATGATTTCGTGGCCTCGAGCTTCTTCGGCATGCACGCCCATTTCCTCAGCGATGCGGATGCCTGGCGGCTGCAGTTCCCGACGCTCGCCTCCTATCGCGACGAGTGGCTGCGCCAGGCCGGGGAAACCGCGGCGACCAAATTCGCCGAGCCGCTGCGCGAGGCGCTGTTCCGCATCACCAACATGCGCGACATCGATGTCGACGGCGACCGCGCCGTGCTGCACAAGAAGTTCAACGGCTCGGTCGCCAAGACGGACGGCAGCGCCGAGAGACTGAAATGGCAAACCCTGTATTTTTGCGCCAAAGTCGAGGGTCGCTGGAAAATATCGGGCTTCGTCGGCTACATGCCGCACCCGCTCGGCAGCTAGAGGCCGGCCATCACAACGATGCCGGAACCTTTTGATGCCAGCGGGACAGCGCCCCCCTCTGTCCTGCCGGACATCTCCCCCACATGGGGGGAGATCGGCCGTCATCCCGGCTTTCGCCAATCTCCATCGTTGCAGAAGTGAGCGGGGCGCTGAAGCTGCCAATCTCCCCCCTCGTGGGGGAGATGCCCGGCAGGGCAGAGGGGGGCGCGAAGGATCGCTACAGAACGGCTTTAGTTCTGCCGCTCAGCGGTCGATCCGCGTCGACAGGATGATCGAGGACGACGTCCGCTCGACCCCGTCCATCGCGCCGATCTGGTCGAGAAGCGTGTCGAGATCCTTGATCGACGGCGCGTCGACGATGACGATCATGTCGAAATTGCCGCTTACAGAATGCAGCGTCCGCACCGGTGGCAGCGCCTGTAGGCTGCGCACCACCTTGTCGGCAAGCTTGGGCGTGACGGTGAGCAGGACATGCGCCCGCACCAGTCCCTGTTCGTAATCGGGTGAAAGCCTGACGCCATAGCCGGTGATGATGCCGCGCTGCTCCAGCCGCTCGATCCGGCTTTGCACGGTTGTCCGCGACACGCCGAGCCGCCGCGCCAGCTCGGCCGTCGAGGCGCGCGCATTCGCCCGCAGCAGGGAGAGCAGGGCCTGTTCGGCGTTGCTAAGCACTTTCGACGAACCTCATCGGCATATTAATCAATCAGCCGTTTCGTTTCGCACAATTCCACGCTTCCTTTCGACAGGCAAGCTGCGATTCTGTGCGTCGCAATCAATGTTCGGGCGAGGGAACTGTCATGAAGAAAATCATTGTTGTCGGCGCCGGCAAGATCGGCTCGACCATCGCCGAGATGCTGGCTTCAACCGGCGACTATCACGTCACCCTCGTCGACCGCTCGGCGGCGCAGCTTAGCGCGGCCGAACTGCCTGCCACGGTCGAGACGCTGGAGCTCGACATCGAAGCATCAGGCACGCTCGAAGCGGCCATGGCCGGCAAGTTCGCGGTGCTCAGTGCTGCACCCTTCCACCTGACCACGCGCATCGCCGAAGCGGCGGCCAGTGCCGGCGTCCACTATCTCGACCTGACCGAGGACGTCGTCGCGACCCGACGCGTCAAGGAGCTGGCGCGCTCGGCCAACAGCGCTTTCATCCCACAATGCGGGCTGGCGCCGGGCTTCATCTCGATTGTCGCCAATGATCTCGCCAGCCGCTTCGACACGCTGGAAAGCGTGCGCATGCGGGTCGGCGCGCTGCCGCAATACCCCTCGAATGCGCTGAACTACAATCTGACCTGGAGCACGGACGGCGTCATCAATGAATATTGCGAGCCTTGCGAGGCGATCGTCGAAGGCGAGTTGATCGAGGTGCCGCCGCTGGAGGAGCGCGAGGAATTCTCGCTCGACGGCGTCACATACGAGGCGTTCAACACGTCGGGTGGGCTCGGCACGCTGGCCGAGACGCTGAAGGGCAAGGTGCGCACACTGAACTATCGCACCATCCGCTATCCCGGCCACGCCGCGATCATGAAGGCGCTGCTCAACGACCTCGGCCTGCGCCACCGCCGCGACGTGCTGAAGGACATTTTTGAGAGCGCCCTGCCGGCGACGCTGCAGGACGTGGTCATCGTCTTCGTCACCGTCAGCGGCCGCAAGAACGGCCGCCTGCTCCAGGAGACCTACGCCAACAAGATCTACGCCAAGCGCGTCGGCGAAATAGTGCGCAGCGCCATCCAGATCACCACGGCCTCCGCCATCTGCGCCGTGCTCGACATGCTGGCCGACGGCACCTTGCCGGCGAAGGGCTTCATCAAGCAGGAGGACATCGCGCTCGACGCTTTCCTCGCCAACCGCTTCGGCCATGCCTATGCGCAGCATGAGATGGTTAGCCGGCTGGCGGGGTGAGGTGCCACCTCTGTGGAGAAGGATGGGAGCCGGAAGGAATAAGTTCGCGCCATTCCTCTCCCCCGTCGACCGGGGGAGAGGTGTCGAGCGAAGCTCGACGGAGTGGGGGTCGACCTGGCTCGGGCGCCGTTATTTCAGATCGGGGCGATGCCTCGCCCTAATTGAGCCCCTGTGGTGAGTTGTCAGCGGCGGCGCATTTGAGGACCGGCTTCCCCCACTCCGTCGCTGCTTCGCAGCGCCACCTCTCCCCCTCCGGAGAGAGAGGAAAGGCGCCTGGCGACGTAGGTTCGCGCCGTTCCTCCCCTTGTGTCCAACAAGAGGGAAGGGTGAAGCACCTCAAATATGCAGCGCATGCCCCATCGCCTTCAGCGCCGCTTCCTGAAAACCTTCGCCCTGCGTCGGATGGGCATGGATGGTGCCAGCGATGTCCTCCAGCCGCGCGCCCATTTCCAGCGCCAGGCCGAAGGCCGTCGACAGTTCCGACACGCCTTGGCCGACCGCCTGGATGCCGAGCACAAGATGGTTGTCCGCCCGGGCAACGACCCGGACGAATCCCTCCTCACCCATCTTCGTCATGGCGCGGCCATTGGCGGCGAACGGAAACAGCCCGACCTTGATCTCGTCGCCGAGGGCCTTTGCCTCGTCCGGCGACAGGCCTGCGGTGACCAGCTCCGGATCGGTGAAGCAGATGGCGGGAATGCAGCGCTTGTCCCAGCTGCGCTTGTGGCCGGCGACGATCTCGGCGACCATTTCGCCTTGCGCCATCGCCCGATGCGCCAGCATCGGCTCGCCAGTGACGTCGCCAATGGCAAAGATACCGCGCATCGAGGTGCGGCACTGGTCGTCGATGCGGATGAATTTCCCCGCCATGTCGAGGTCGATCTGGTCCAGCCCCCAGTCTTCGATCACCGGCTTGCGCCCAACGGTGACCAGGATCCTGTCGGCAGCGATCTTGGCATTCTTGCCGTCCTTCGTCTCGACCAGCAGCGCATCGCCCTTAGTCGACAGCCCCTTGGCCTTGGCGCCCACCAGCACCTCGATACCGAGCTCGGTGAGCCGCTTCACGACCGGCCGCGTCAGCTCTGCATCATACAGCGCCAGCACGCGCGGCAAAGCCTCGACCACGGTCACCCTGGCGCCCATCTTGGCGAAGGCAATGCCGAGCTCGAGCCCGATATAGCCGCCACCGACGACGGCAAGCCTTTCCGGCACTTCGCTCAGCCCAAGCGCTTCGGTCGACGAGATCACCGGCCCACCAAACGGCAGCGACGGCAGCTCGACCGGCGCCGAGCCTGTCGCGATCACCACCGTCTCGGCGCGGACCACCTGCATCCCGGTCTCGGTCTGGACCTCGACGGTCTTGCCGTCGCGGAATTTCGCCCAGCCGTGCACGGTCTTGACCCCGGCCTTCTTGAGCAGGCCGGCGACGCCACTATTCAGTCGGCTAACAATACCGTCCTTCCAGGCGATGGTGGCTTCGAGATCAATGGATGGTGCTGCGATTGAAATGCCGAGCGGGCTCTTGCCGCCGGCCATGTGGGAGATTTTCTCGAACTCCTCGGCCGCATGGATCAGCGCCTTGGACGGAATGCAGCCGACATTGAGACAAGTGCCGCCCGGTTTGCCGAACTCGACGATAACCGTGTCGATGCCGAGCTGGCCGGCGCGGATGGCGCAGACATAGCCGCCAGGCCCGGCACCGATGACGAGCAGCTTGCAGGAGATTTCTTTCATGTTGTGACCCTAACTCGTCGCCGCACTCGATCCGAAGAAACGTTCTGTAGCGATCCTTCACGCCCCCCTCTGCCCTGCCGGGCATCTCCCCCTCAAGGGGGGAAATTGGCAGCTTTGGCGCTCCGCCTAGTCTTGTAACGCTGGAGATTGTCGAAAGTCGGGATGAGAGCCGATCTCCCCCCTTGAGGGGGAGATGTCCGGCAGGACAGAGGGGGGCGCGAAGGATCGCTACCGCTCTCATTCTGCGCCACTGCGATCCTCTGTTCATGGCACTAATCCACAAAAATCAGCGCCGGGGTCTCCAGCAGCGTCTTGATCCGTTGAATAAACACCGCGGCGTCCCAGCCGTCGATGACGCGATGGTCGAAGCTGGAGGACAGGTTCATCATCTTGCGCGGAATGAACTGGGTTCCGTCCCATACCGGCCGCACCATCATCTTGTTGACGCCGATGATCGCCACTTCCGGGTGATTGATCACCGGCGTCGTCGCGACGCCGCCCATGGCGCCGAGCGAGGTGATGGTGATGGTCGATCCCGAGAGCTCGTCGCGCGTCGCCGTGCCTGATTTGGCCGCCTCGGCCAGCCTGACGACCTCGGCGCCGCAGTCCCAGATGTCGCGCGCCTCGGCGTGCTTGACCACCGGCACCACCAGCCCCGAAGGCGTCTGCGCGGCGATGCCGATATGGACGCCGCCATGCTGGTGGATGATGCCGGCCTCGTCGTCGAACAGCGCGTTGAGGTTGGGCTGGTCGGCAATCGCCCTGACCATCGCCCGCATCAGGAACGGCAGCAGCGTCAGCTTCGGCCGTTCCGCGCCGCCGCGCTTCTCCTTGTTGAGCGCGGCGCGCAGATCCTCGAGCGCGGTGACGTCGATCTCCTCGACATAGGTGATGTGCGGGATGCGCGACTTGGCCAGCGCCATTTTCTCGGCGATCTTGCGCCTGAGCCCGATGATCTTGATGTCCTCGACCGCCTCGTTGCGGGCGAGGCCGGAGACTTTCGCGAGCTGCGGTCCACGCGCCAGAAACGCCTCGATGTCCTCATGCTGGATGCGGCCGGCCGGGCCCGTTCCCGCGACCTGCCGAAGATCGACGCCGGCCTCTTTCGCTCTCAGGCGGATAGCGGGCGACGCCAGCGGCTTTTCACCTTCGGGGCGCGGCGCGCTGCTAACCCTGGACCTGACGCCGTCATCCTCGGGCTCGTCCCGAGGATCTTCCGACCTCTCGGAACTGGTCGCGTCATATCCGTGTGGGACGGCGGACCCTCGGGACGAGCCCGAGGATGACGGCGCTAAATTGAGTGATGACGGCTCCAAGCCCGAGGACGGGCGCGCCCGTGCATCGTCAGTACCGTCCGCCGTAACGTCCGCAAGCGCCTCGCCCGCGCTGACATTGCCCTCGCCCGCCACCTTCAGCCGCACGATCGGCGAGCCGATCGCCACCGTGTCGCCGATCTCGGCGCCGAGCCACAGGATCTCGCCGTCGACAGGCGACGGAATTTCGACCGTCGCCTTGTCGGTCATCACAGCGGCAAGCACGGCGTCCTCGCGCACGAGATCACCGACCTTGACCTGCCATTCGACGAGCTCGGCCTCGGCGACACCTTCGCCGACATCGGGCAGCTTGATTACATATTCGCCCATCGTCAGGCCTCCCCTACCGAGGCGTTTGCGCTGCCCCTCACCCCTGCCCATTCCGGGGCGAGCCGCTTGTCTCGCCCGTCCTTCGGACCCCCGTGAAGAACGGGGAGAGGGGGATCGCCTACGTGGCGGCCAGCCCCTTCTCCCCGTCCCTCACGGGGAGAAGGGGCTGGCCGGCAGATGAGGGGCGGCGCCATGGTTGGCAATTGGTCCGAAGCGATTGCTCTGCCTCCCATCTTCAGGCCTCCATCGTCTCAAGCAAGGCCCGGCCAAGCCGGGCGGGGCCTGGAAAATAATCCCACTCCTGCGCGTGCGGATAGGGCGTGTCCCAGCCGGCGACCCGCGCCACCGGCGCTTCCAGATGATAGAAACAATTTTCCTGCACCAGCGCCGACAGCTCGGCGCCAAACCCCGATGTCAGCGTCGCCTCGTGCACGACCACGCAGCGGCCCGTTTTTCTCACCGAGGCGACAATCGTCTCGAGATCGAGCGGCAGCAGGGTTCTCAGATCAATGATCTCGGCGTCGATGCCGGTCTCCTCGGCCGCCGCCTGCGCGACATAGACCATCGTGCCATAGGCGAGCACGGTGACAGCGGCACCCGGCCGCCGGATCACCGCCTTGCCGAGCGGGACCGTGTAATGGCCGTCGGCGACCTCGCCGAGGTCATGTTTCGACCACGGCGTCACCGGGCGCTCGTGATGACCGTCGAACGGGCCGTTGTAGAGCCGCTTCGGCTCCAGGAAGATCACCGGATCGGGATCCTCGATCGCCGCGATTAGCAGGCCTTTGGCATCGTGCGGATTGGACGGCACGACGACCTTCAGGCCGGAAACGTGGGTGAACAGCGCCTCCGGGCTCTGGCTGTGGGTCTGGCCGCCGAAGATGCCGCCACCGGTCGGCATCCTGACCACGATCGGACAGGTGAAATCGCCGTTCGACCGGTAACGCAGCCGCGCCGCCTCCGAGACGATCTGGTCGTAGGCCGGATAAACATAGTCGGCAAACTGCACCTCGACGCAGGGTTTTAGGCCATAGGCGGCCATGCCGATGGCCGAGCCGACGATGCCGGCTTCGCTGATCGGCGCATCGAAGCAGCGGCTCTTGCCGTACTTCGCCTGCAGCCCTTGCGTGCAGCGGAAGACGCCGCCGAAAAAGCCGACATCCTCGCCATACACGATGACGCGTTCGTCGCGCGCCATCGACACGTCCATGGCATCGCGGATCGCCTCGATCATCGTCCGTCTTGGCATGATCAGACCCCTGCCTGCTGGCGCTGGCGCCTGAGATGCGGCGGCATCTCGGCATAGACGCCCTCGAACATGTCGCGCGCCGAGGGCTTGCCGCCGGCATGCAGCGTGCCGTGCCGCTCGGCCTCCCTTTGCGCCGCGATCACCGTTTCGAGGATTTCTGCCTCGGCCTGGGTGTGGCGCTCGTCAGACCAGACGCCGCGCTGGATGAGGTGGTTTTTCAGCCTGACGATCGGGTCGCCGAGCGGCCATGCGTCGGACTCGGCCTTCGGCCGGTAGGCGGACGGATCGTCGGAGCTCGAATGCGCGCCGACGCGGTAGGTGACGTATTCGACCAGCGTCGGCCCGAGATTTTTCCGCGCCCGCTCGGCGGCCCATTTGGCCACCGCATGGACGGCGAGGTAATCGTTGCCGTCGACCCGCAGCGAGGGAATGCCGAAGCCGAGACCGCGCGCGGCGAAAGTGCCGGAGCCGCCCCGGGCGATGCCCTGAAAAGTCGAGATCGCCCACTGGTTGTTGACGACGTTGAGCACGACCGGCGCCTTGTAGGTCGAGGCGAAGACCAGCGCCGAATGGAAGTCGGACTCGGCGGTCGAGCCGTCGCCGATCCAGGCGGCGGCGATCTTAGAATCATTGCTGATCGCCGAAGCCATCGCCCAGCCGACCGCCTGGATATATTGCGTCGCCAGATTGCCGGAGATCGAGAAGAAGCCATGCTCCTTCGACGAATACATGATCGGCAATTGCCGCCCCTTCAGCGGGTCGGCCTCGTTCGAATAGATCTGGTTCATCATCGTGACCATCGGATAGCCGTCGGCGATGAGCAGCCCGGCCTGCCGGTAAGTCGGAAAGTTCATGTCGCCCGGCGCCAGCGCCTTGCGGAAGGCGCAGCTCACCGCCTCTTCGCCGAGGTGCTGCATGTAGAAGGAGGTCTTGCCCTGCCGCTGCGCCATCTGCATGCGCGCGTCAAAGCTGCGCAGCGTCATCATGTGGCGCAGCCCTTCCAGCAATTCGTCGTCGGAAAGCAGCCCGGCCCATGGCCCGACGGCTTCGCCGGAGCGGTTCAAGACACGGATGATCGAGAAAGCCATGTCGCGGACGGTGCGCGGATCGACATCGATCTCGGGACGCGGCACCGAGCCGGCCTTGGGGATGGTCACGTCAGAGAAATCCGGCGTCCCGCCCGGCCGCACCTCCGGCTCCGGCACATGGAAGCGCAACATTCCTGTATCGGCCATGACCAAGATCCTCCAATGTTGCCTGGCGCGATAGTTGCACACCGCCGGACCAGTGCCAATTCGTCGGGCAAGGCTTCAGGCCAGCGACGCACCGGCCAGCACTCGCCAAGATGAAGATATGTCGGCGAAATTTCTTGTCGATCTTCCGCCGCCACGCGCAATTTGGCGCATGATTGCGCCGGGTTTCCCGCCAGATGAGCAATTCTCGGCGGATTGAGAGGCTTCGCGCGGCGTCTCCTTCTCCCCTTGTGGGAGAAGGTGGCCGAGCGAAGCTCGGTCGGATGAGGGGTGTTCCAGCCTGGCAAGGACGGCGCTCCGTCCAGCACCCCTCAACCGTCTTGGCGCTGCGCGCCAATCCACCTTCTCCCACAAGGGGAGAAGGAAGAAGGAGCCCCGCCGTTCACCCCGCGCCCGCATCATGCTAACCATCCCCGCATGGCACAGAAGAAAGGTTACGAGGTCGATTCGTGGTTGGCGCGGCCCGATCCGCGCATCTCGATCGTCCTGCTCTATGGTCCCGATCGCGGGCTCGTCGCCGAGCGGGCGAAGGCCTTTGCCGGCAAAACCGGCCTGCCGCTCGACGATCCGTTCTCGGTGGTCAGGCTGGACGGTTCGGAAGTCGATCGCGACGAGGGCCGCCTGCTCGACGAAGCCCGCACCGTGCCGATGTTTTCAGAGCGGCGCCTGCTCTGGGTGCGCAATGCCAGCGGTCAGAAAGCGCTTGCCGACGACGTCAAGGCGCTGACCGCGGAGCCGCCGCAAGACGCCATCATCCTGATCGAGGCCGGCGACCTGAAGAAAGGCGTCGGGCTGCGGGCCATCGTCGAAGCGGCCGACATTGCCATGGCCTTGCCGTGCTACGCCGACGAGGCCCGCGACATCGACACGGTCATCGACGACGAATTGCGCAAGGCCGGCATGTCGATGACGCTGGAGGCGCGCCAGGCGCTGCGCCGGAACCTCGGCGGTGACCGGCTGGCCTCGCGCGGCGAGATCGAGAAGCTGGTGCTTTACGCCCATGGCCAGACCGAGATCGGCATCGAGGACGTCAAAGCGACATCGGGCGACGTCTCCGGTCTCTCCTTCGACGACGCCGTCGATGCCTTGCTCGAAGGCAAAGTCGGCGACTTCGACATGGCCTTCACCCGCCACTGCCAGTCCGGCGGCCAGGCTTTTCTGGTGCTGTCGTCGGCGATGCGGCAGCTGCAGGCGATCCAGGCGATGCGCGGCCAGATGGACACCGGCGGCCGCAACGCCGCTTCGGTCGTTGCCGCGGCGCGCCCGCCGGTTTTTTTTACCAGGCGCAAGCTGGTGGAGAAGGCCCTCGAACGCTGGAACAGCGAGGCGCTTGGCCGCGCTTTGACCAGGCTGCAGACGGCGGTCCTGCAGACGCGCCGACGGCCGGATCTGTCGGTCGCGCTGGCACGGCAAGCGCTGCTCGGCATTGCCGTGGAGAGTGCAAGGCTGGCTCAGCGCGGATGATCTCCCCCCTTGAGGGGGAGATGTCGCCGAAGGCGACAGAGGGGGTCCCAGCGCGTGGAATGCCGACGCCTTTCGCGACGACAGACGACGTAGGCGCTAGATGTGAGCCGACCCCTTCTGGCCTGCCGGCCATCTCCCCCTCTAGGGGGGAGATCAGCAGCCTCGGCGATTTCGCCAATTACCAGAGCACTGAAAAAGGAAGAGCGGCATTCGCCAGCCCTCGTTGTATTACCAGGGCGAAGATGTCCGCCGGGTTGCTCCTAAGCCGAAGATTATTTGCCGGCTAAAAACAGGCGTGCCTCAGCACCTACCGCTCCTGCTTCAGCCTTCGGCACAATTCATCGAGCTGGTCCAATGTCCGATAGGCGACGCGCAGCACGCCGCCGCGTTCCTTGTGCTCGATCGTGACGATCATGCCTGTCGTGTCGGTCATCAGCTTTTCCAGCGCCAGCGTATCGGCATCCTTTTGCACCGGTTCCGCAGCCGGTCGCTTCACCGTTGGAGCGCCAGCCGGCATCTGCGCCAGCGCTTCGGCCTGGCGCACCGAAAGCCCCTCCTCGACGATCCTCTTGGCCAGGCCCGCCGGATCCTCCGCCGTAACCAATGTGCGGGCGTGGCCGGCCGACAGCGCGCCGTCGACCAGCATGTCGCGGATCACGTCCGGCAGCTTCAGCAGCCTCAGCGTGTTGGCGACATGGCTGCGGCTCTTGCCGATCACCTGGCCGAGATCGGCCTGGGTGTAGCCGTGATCGTCGATCAACTGCTGGTAGCCCATCGCCTCCTCGACCGGATTGAGGTCGGTGCGCTGGACGTTTTCGATGATCGCCAGCTCGAGTGCGGTGCGATCGTTGACGTCGCGCACGATGATCGGGATCTCGCTCAGCCCGGCGCGCTGCGCCGCCCGCCAGCGCCGCTCGCCGGCGATGATCTCGTAGCGGCCAGCTTGCGTCGGCGACGGCCGCGCCACCACCGGCTGCACCACGCCGTGCTCGCGGATCGACTGGGCAAGATCGGTCAGGTCGGCGTCGCCAAAATGCCGGCGCGGATTTTTAGGGTTCGGGCTCAGGAACTCGATCGGCACCTTGCCGTCGGCATTCATGCCTTGCTTTTCCACTGCTGCCGGACGATCGATTTCGCCGATCAGCGCGGCCAGTCCCCGCCCCAGTCTTTTTCTTGAAAGGTCTTCGCTCATCGTCTGTCCAGATCGTTTCGGTATCGAATTATCTTCTGCATACCAGTTCCCAGTTTTGGGCGACTGCATCAAGCGGCGCGCAGTTTGCGCTCGCGGCGGATCACCTCGGAGGCAAGCTGCAGATAGGCCTGGCTGCCGGAGCATTTGAGGTCGTACAGGATCGCCGGCTTGCCGTAAGACGGCGCCTCGGAGACACGCACATTGCGCGGGATGACAGTTTCGTAGACCTTGTCGCCCATATGCGCCCGCACATCCTGCACCACCTGGTTGGCGAGGTTGTTGCGGCCGTCATACATGGTCAGCACGATGCCCTGAATGATCAGATCTGGATTGATCGAGCGGCGCACCTGCTCGACCGTCTCCAGCAACTGGCTCAAGCCTTCAAGCGCGAAGAATTCGCATTGCAGCGGCACCAGGACCGAATCGGCCGCCGCCATCGAGTTCAGCGTCAGCAGATTGAGCGATGGCGGACAATCGATCAGCACATATCCGAATGGGGCGCCACGCTCGCTCGCGGCACGGAGAGCATTGCGCAGCTTGAGCACCCGGTCGGGCGCGGAAGCGATCTCCATCTCGATGCCGAGCAGATCGAGTGTCGACGGCACGATCGACAGCCCGGGCACCGCCGTCGGGATCGCCGCTGCTTCCAGATCCAGATCGCCGGTCAGCACGTCATAGGACGAGACGGTACGGTCCTTGCGGTCGATGCCAAGGCCTGTCGAGGCATTGCCTTGCGGATCGAGGTCGACGATCAGCACCTTTTCGCCAATCGCCGCCAGCGCCGTGGCCAGGTTGATGGCCGTCGTCGTCTTGCCGACGCCGCCCTTCTGGTTGGCTACGGTGATGATTCGGGGGCCATTCTTCATCATGGGTCTATGCCAGAAATTCATTCCGAGGTCGCCGATCTAAGTCAGTTGGCGCAAATCAGACAGTTCGAGGATGACGCCATGAGCGTCGGTCGCGCTGGCATGTTCTACCAGATCGAACGACCATCGTTGAGCGCTTTCTGCCACTTCGGCGCGGTAATCCCGGCCTTTGTGGAACAGGCCGCGCCCGCCCGCCGTCAGCCACGGCGCCGATAGGTCAAGCAACGTCGGAAGCGACGCCAGCGCCCTGGCCGTGACGATTTGAGGTGTCGAAACAAGCGGATAGGCATCGTCGATGCGCCGCGCGATGACTCTCGCCGGCAGATTGAACTGCCCGACGACCGCTTGCAGGAACGACGCTTTTTTCCGGTTGCTCTCAACCAGATCGATGCTGGCGCCGTCACGCTCGGCAAGCAGGAAGGCAAGCACCAGGCCGGGAAAACCACCGCCAGAGCCGAGATCGACCCAGCGCTTCGCGTCCGGTTTGATTCGCGCAAGCTGCGCGCTGTCCAGGATGTGGCGGCGCCAGACATCGTCCTGCGTCGATTGCGCCGCCAGGTTTATCCGGCGGTTCCATTTCTGGAAAACCACCTCGAACTCGACCAGGCGTTCGAATGTTTCACGTGAAACCGGACCTGCAGCCGCTTGCAGGCTCGCCCAGGAGGCAGCGCTCACGCAACATTCCTTCGCGCGGCAGCCTCGGCGTTGCGAACATGCGCGACAATGATTGCCAGTGCCGCCGGCGTCATGCCTTCCATCCGCTGTGCGTCGGCGACGGAACGCGGCTGGCGTGCCAGCATCTTCTGCTTCAGCTCGTTGGACAGGCCCGGCACAGAAGCAAAGTCGAGCGAAGCCGGGATCAGCCGGCTTTCCTCATGCCTGATCTGCGAGACATCAGCCTGTTGGCGATCGAGATAAACCGAATATTTCGCCTCCGTTTCGAGGCGCTCGGCCGTTTTGGCGTCGATGGCGCCAAATTCGGGAGCGGTTCGGGCCAACCAGGCGATATCGACACCGGGATAAGCCAGCAACTCATAGGCCGAGCGACGCACTCCGTCCCTGTTGATCTCCAGCCCATGGCGCGCCGCTTCGTTGGGGGTCATGGTCGTTCCAAGCGCAAGGTCCCTCGCCTTTTCAAGCTCCTGCATGACATCGTTGAAGCGCTGCATCCGCTCCGGTGAAGCGATCCCGAGCTTCGTCGCCAGCGGCGTCAGCCGCTCATCGGCATTGTCGGCCCGCAGCGACAGCCGGAACTCGGCCCGCGAAGTGAACATGCGATAGGGTTCGGCAATGCCGCGGCTGGTCAGGTCGTCGACCATCACCCCGATATAGGCCTCCGTGCGGCTGAGCACGATCTGGTCGCTTGCCGAAGCCTGCCGCGCAGCGTTGAGGCCGGCAAGCAGCCCTTGCGCGGCGGCCTCCTCATACCCGGTGGTGCCGTTGATCTGCCCGGCCAGGAAAAGAGCGCCAATCCGCTTGGTTTCCAGCGTCGGCTTAAGCTCGCGCGGATCGACATGATCATACTCGATGGCATAGCCGGGCTGCAGCATGATGGCACGCTCAAGGCCAGGAATGGTCTTCAGAATGTCGAGCTGAACGTCCTCGGGCAGCGAGGTCGAAATGCCGTTGGGGTAAACGGTGTCATCGTCCAGCCCTTCCGGCTCCAGAAAAATCTGGTGGCCTTCGCGGTCGCCGAACTTGACGATCTTGTCTTCGATGGACGGACAGTAACGCGGCCCGACCCCTTCGATCGAGCCGGAATACATGGCGGAACGGCTCAGATTGGCGCGGATCAGCTCGTGCGTCGCCGCCGTCGTGCGCGTGATGCCGCAATGGATCTGCGGGTTGGCGATGCGGTCGGTCATCAGCGAGAACGGCACCGGATCCTCGTCCGCCGCCTGGCTCTCCAGCGACGCCCAATCGATCGTCCGCCCATCCAGCCGCGGCGGCGTGCCGGTCTTCAGCCGCCCGAGCTTGAAACCCGCTCTGCTCATCGTCGCCGACAGGCCAAGGCTGGCCTGCTCGTTCATGCGGCCGGCAACGATCTTCTTCTCGCCGATATGGATTAGCCCGCGCAGGAAAGTGCCGGTCGTCAGCACCACGGCGCCGCAGGCAAGCCGGCGGCCATCCGCCAGCAGCACCGCTGCTATGCGCTCATTGTCGACTTCGAAATCCAGGACCTCGCCCTCGACCACGTCGAGACCGGCCTGCTCGCGAATCGCCGCCTGCATGGCGAGCCGGTAGAGCTTTCTGTCGGCCTGCGTGCGCGGCCCGCGAACTGCCGGTCCCTTGCGACGGTTGAGCAGGCGGAACTGGATGCCGGCAGCGTCGGCGACGCGCCCCATCAGCCCGTCCATGGCGTCGATCTCGCGAACCAAATGGCCCTTGCCGTTCCCGCCGATCGCCGGATTGCAGGACATGACGCCGATCGTCTCGAAGCGCAGCGTCACCAGAGCGGTTTTGGCACCGGCGCGCGCGGCAGCGCTGGCCGCCTCGCAACCAGCATGGCCGCCGCCCACCACAACCACATCATAGTGATCGGTCATTTTAGAATCCCGCATTCAAGTCGCCCGACACATGTGCCCGTCAGGACGTGGTGTCAAGAATACGTGGAGTTTGGCGGGCAAATCTCTTCGAAGAAGTGGCGAAGCCGGCGCCGTCTTCCCTTGTCCCCTTGTGGGAGAAGGTGGATTGGCGCGCAGCGCCAAGACGGTTGAGGGGTGCTGGACGGAGTGCGGTCGGTGCCATGCTGGAGCACCCCTCATCCGTCGCCTTCGGCGACACCTTCTCCCACAAGGGGAGAAGGGAGAGCGCACAAAAGCTCTAGCGCCGGCGCGCCACGGCTCGCCCCGGAATCAGTGAGGAGCGAACTCAACCTAAAGCGATTGCCCGGCGAATCGTTTCACGTGAAACAATGCCTTCGACGTGATCACTCAGCGTTTCACGTGAATCATCGCGAGCCTTCCCTCCCCAGTGTTTCACGTGAGTCATTTGCCGATGCAGAATTGCGAGAAGATTACGTCCAGCAAATCCTCGACATCGACCGCCCCAACGATCCGGCCAAGCCTATCAGCTGCCAGCCGCAATTCCTCGGCCCGCAGCTCCTGCCCGCGCTCATCCCCTGCCACCGCCGCAAGCAGAAAGCGTTTCGCCTCATTGAGAAGCTCGACGTGCCGCAGCCGCGACGGCAGGATATCGCCGGCCTCGCCGATCTGCGCTGCCGCGCGACGCCCGATCTCCGCCAGCAGCTCCGCCAGCCCGGCACCGTCTCTGGTCGAGATAACGGCATCGTAGCGCGTCGCAAGCGCCGGTGATTCATCTTGCAACAAATCGACCTTTGTCCCGATCCACAATGTCGGGACCTCCGCTGGTATTGTGCCGATCGGGACCGGGTCCACCATATCCTCCAACACGAGCAACAGATCGGCGGTTCCCGCCTTGCTCCTCGCCCTTTCGATGCCAATCGCCTCGATCCTGCCGGGCGTCTCGCGCAGGCCGGCGGTATCCGTCACCCTGACCCGCATCCCCTCCAAATCCAGCACCACCTCGAGCAGGTCGCGGGTCGTGCCGGGCTCTTCCGTGACGATTGCCGCCTCGCGCCGGGCCAGCGCATTGAACAGGCTTGATTTGCCGGCATTCGGCGCGCCGAGGATGACGACCTCAAACCCGTCGCGGATGATCTCGGCCGCCCGGAATCCCTGGACATGACGCTCGATCTCGTCGGTCATCGCGCGAGCATCCGACCAGACCGTCTCTGCAACGGAACCGGGCACATCGTCTTCGTCGGCAAAATCGATCTCGGCTTCGATCATCGCCCGCGCATGGATGAGCCGACGCCGCCAGCCCAGATAGAGCTCGCTCTGCATACCCTCGGCATTCTGCACGGCAAAGCGTCGCTGCGCCTCCGTCTCGGCGTTAACGAGATCGGCCAGCGCCTCGGTCTCGACCAGGTCGACCTTGCCGTTAAGAAAGGCGCGGCGGGTGAACTCGCCCGGCTCGGCATGCCTGACGCCATCGAAGCCGGCGATCGTCTCCAGCATCTTCGCCACCACGGCGCGGCCGCCATGGACATGGAATTCCGCGATATCCTCACCAGTAAAGCTGTTCGGTCCTGCGAAGAAAACGATCAGGCCGCTGTCGAGCACCGATCCGCCCGGCGCCCTGAACTTGCGATAGGCCGCAACACGGTTCTTAACCACTGGACCGGCAATCGTTTCGACGACGAATCGACTTTGCGGACCCGAAATGCGGATCACGGCAACGCCGGCGGGCAGGCGGCCGCTCGACAGGGCAACAATGGAATCACTTGAAATCATTTGCCGACCCAGCACAACCGCCCTAGCTTCGCTTATTCATCGACAATTCGCCGAGTGCCCGACCGTGACATTACCCGCGCAAAATCTGCCCGCGCAAAATCTACTTGCCGAAGAGGCCAGCCCCTATCTGCAGCAGCATAGCGGCAACCCGGTGCATTGGCGGGCGTGGTCGCCGGCGTCGCTCGCCGAAGCAAAGGCGCTGGAGCGGCAAATCCTGCTCTCGGTCGGCTACGCCGCCTGCCACTGGTGCCATGTCATGGCGCACGAAAGCTTCGAGAATGACGATGTCGCCGCCGTCATGAACCGTC
This sequence comes from Mesorhizobium sp. M6A.T.Cr.TU.017.01.1.1, assembly GCF_004023115.1. Lineage (NCBI taxonomy): Bacteria > Pseudomonadati > Pseudomonadota > Alphaproteobacteria > Hyphomicrobiales > Phyllobacteriaceae > Mesorhizobium > Mesorhizobium sp. M6A.T.Cr.TU.017.01.1.1. Next base: position 28,859 of record NZ_RZTA01000039.1, on the reverse strand, counting down.
TCTTCGTCAATATCAAGGTGGATCGCGAGGAGCGGCCGGACATCGACCAGATCTATATGGCCGCGCTGTCCTCGATGGGCGAGCAGGGCGGATGGCCGCTGACCATGTTCCTGACGCCGGACGGAAAGCCATTTTGGGGCGGCACCTATTTTCCACGCGAGGCGCGTTACGGCCGTCCGGGCTTCGTCCAGGTGCTGGAGGCGGTCGACAAGGCGTGGCGGGAGAAGAAAGAAAGCGTTAACCAAAGCGCCGACGGACTGACCACGCATGTCGAGGCGCGGCTGGCGGGCACGCATGCCAAGGCCGTGCTCGACCGCGACACGCTCGCGAACCTTGCCCAAGGCATCGACGGCATGATCGACAGGGATCTCGGCGGCCTGCGCGGCGCGCCCAAATTCCCCAACGCGCCTTTCATGCAGACGCTTTGGCTGTCGTGGCTGCGCGACGGTAGCACATCGCATCGCGACGCCGTGCTGCTCAGCCTCGAAAAGATGCTGGCGGGCGGGATCTACGACCATATCGGCGGCGGGCTGAGCCGCTATTCGACCGATGCCGAGTGGCTGGTGCCGCATTTCGAAAAGATGCTCTACGACAACGCCCAGCTCATCCGGCTGTGCAATTGGGCCTATGCGGCATCGGGCAATGATTTGTTCCGGGTACGAATCGAAGAGACGATCGACTGGCTCCTGCGCGAGATGCGCGTCGATGGCAGCGCTTTCGCCGCCAGCCTCGACGCCGACAGCGAGGGCGAGGAGGGGTTGTTCTACACCTGGAGCACGGATGAGATCGAAACCGCTCTTGGCGATGAATCAGCGTTGTTTTTCAAACACTTCACGCTTTCCGGCCCACATGGCTGGGAGGGCAAGCCAATCATCCACCAGACCGGAGCGCAGCAAACGCAAAGCGTGGTCGATCGCGACCGGCTCACTCCGTTAAAAGAAAAATTGCTGGCAGCCCGCGAGCAGCGCGTCAGGCCCGGGCGGGACGGGAAAATCTTGACCGACTGGAACGGCCTGGTGATCGCGGCTCTCGCCGAAGCCGGGCGCGCCCTGAAACGGATCGACTGGATCGAGGCGGCGGAACAGGCCTTCGCTGCCATTGCCAGCGCCAGCCGAGACGGCCGCTTGCCGCATTCGATGCTTGGCGCAAAGAAGCTGTTCCCGGCGCTGTCGAGCGACTACGCCGCCATGGCCAACGCCGCGATCTCATTGTTCGAGGCTACCGGCACATCGAGTTACGCCGAGCTGTCCGGCCAATTCATCGCGCAGCTCGACCAATGGCATCGCGACGATGACGACACCGGCTACTATCTCACCGCATCGGACAGCAGCGACGTGCCGATCCGCATCAGGGGCGATGTCGACGAGGCAATTCCGTCGGCCACCGGCCAGATCATCGAGGCCATGGTCCGATTGTCATCGCTTTCCGGCGATCTCGAATTGCAGGACAAGACCTGGAAGGTCGCCGAGCACGCAGCCGGCCGGGCGGCGCATCAGGCCTATGGCCAGGCGGGTGTCGTCAACGCCTGCGCCTTAGCGATCGAGCCGTTGAAACTGGTGCTGGTGGACAGCCCGGAGAATCCAGGGCTTGTTCCGGTTGCGAATCGAAATCCCGACCCGCGCCGGATCGACAATGTTGTGCCGGTCGGCTCGGCAACAAACCTGCCGATGCTGCCAGGCGGCGTCCTGCCGCCAACCGACAAGCCCGGCGCCTGGCTGTGTACGGGGCAGGTCTGCCTGCCGGTGATAACGGATGCAGAGGAGCTTGAGCAGCGGTTGCGGCGCGGATAGGTGAGGTGCCAGAGACGCGGGGCAATCGTCGCAGATTTTGTATTTGCCCTCACCTGTTCCGGGTGTTTGCGCTGCCCCTCAGCTGCCTACCGGCATCCTCTCCCCGTAAACGGGGAGAGGGACACTCTCATCGGCGGTTTCGCCAATCTCCAGCGTTGCAGAAAAAGTGCCAGGGTTCCGGCCAGCCTCTTTCTCCCCGTTTACGGGGAGAAATGCCCGGCAGGGCAATGAGGGGCGGAGCCGGCATCAACGATTGGTCATCTCCAATACGTTGAGTGCCGATTCCCGGCCCCTCAACCAACCTTACGTATTCATCGAATCGAAGAAATCCGCGTTCGTCTTGGTCTGCTTGAGCTTGTCGATGAGGAACTCGATGGCGTCCGTCGTTCCCATCGGCGCCAGGATGCGGCGCAGCACGAAGATCTTCTGCAGGTCCTGGCGGGCGACCAGCAGGTCTTCCTTGCGGGTGCCGGACTTGAGGATGTCCATGGCCGGATAAATGCGCTTGTCCGCCACCTTGCGGTCGAGCACGATTTCCGAGTTGCCGGTACCCTTGAACTCTTCGAAGATGACCTCGTCCATGCGGCTGCCGGTGTCGATCAGCGCGGTGGCGATGATGGTCAGCGAGCCGCCTTCCTCGATGTTGCGGGCGGCACCGAAGAAGCGCTTCGGCCGCTGCAGCGCATTGGCGTCGACACCGCCGGTCAGCACCTTGCCGGATGACGGCACCACGGTGTTGTAGGCGCGGCCGAGGCGGGTGATCGAATCCAGCAGGATGACGACGTCGCGCCCGTGCTCGACCAGGCGCTTGGCCTTCTCGATCACCATTTCGGCGACCTGGACGTGGCGCACCGCCGGCTCGTCGAAGGTCGAGGAGACGACCTCGCCCTTCACCGAGCGCTGCATGTCGGTGACTTCCTCCGGCCGCTCGTCGATGAGCAGCACGATCAGGTAGCATTCCGGATGATTGGTGGTGATCGAATGGGCGATGTTCTGCAACAGCACCGTCTTGCCGGTGCGCGGCTGCGCCACGATCAGGGCGCGCTGGCCTTTGCCGAGCGGCGCCACCAGGTCGATAACGCGGGCCGAGATGTCCTTCGAGGTCGGAACGTCCATTTCCATCTTCAGCCGCGAGGTCGGATAAAGCGGCGTCAGATTGTCGAAATGGATCTTGTGGCGGATCTTTTCCGGGTCGTCGAAATTGATCGTGTTGACCTTGAGCAGCGCGAAATAGCGCTCGCCTTCCTTCGGGCTGCGGATCGGCCCTTCGACCGTATCGCCGGTCTTCAGCGAGAATCGCCGGATCTGCGACGGCGAAATATAGATATCGTCCGGACCCGGCAGGTAATTGGCATTGGCCGAGCGCAGGAAACCAAAACCGTCCTGCAGCACTTCGACCACGCCGTCACCGATGATCTCGATATCCTGGGTCGCCAGCCTCTTCAGGATCGCGAACATCAGCTCCTGCTTGCGCATGACGCTGGCGTTCTCGACCTCGAGCGATTCGGCATAGGCGATCAGCTCTGGCGGTTTCTTGTTCTTGAACTCTGCGAGTTTCATTTCTTGCATCATTAGACGGACTCTGAGTGAGTAAGCATTGGGAAAATATCGGCGGGATGCGACAAATGCCGGGCGCGGCCGAAGCGATGAATGGGCGGCGCATGACGGGAAGGAAGACCCGTCTTTTATCGTCGGTCGACTGAAAGAGCAAGCCGCCTTTTGCAGGTCATCAAAGCCTCAGAAAGGCTTCACGATGACCAGCACGACGATGATGATCATCAGCAATGTGGGTATCTCATTGATGATCCGCCAGTGCTTCGCGGGTTTTTCGTTACGGTCCTCCGCGAATTTACGAACCGCGCCGGCCAGATAACCATGAACGGCGGAGAGGCAAAGCACCGCAGCGATCTTGGCGTGCAGCCAGCCGCCCTGAAAACCAAAGCCTTTCCAGGCCAGCCACAGGCCGAACGCCCAGGTAATGATCATGGCCGGATTGATGATGCCGCGCAGCAGGCGCCGCTCCATCACCTTGAAGGTTTCCGACTGCACGGAGCCTTTAGCATCGGCATGATAGACCAGCAGCCGCGGCAGATAGAGCATGCCCGCCATCCACGAGATGACGGCGATGACGTGGACCGCCTTTGCCCAGGGATAGAAATCATCAGGTCCGAACACGAACAGAAGCCCGGCCAACACGAGGAAAACCGCGGTCGCGATCGCAGCGCGGCGCATTGCGCCGGCACCACCTTCCACAGAGCCTTTCCCCATCATCGTCATGACGCGCTCCGCACCATTTTGACCATCGCCTCGACATGCGCGATCGGCGTTTCCGGCGTGATGCCATGGCCGAGATTGAAGATCAGCGGTCCATCGCGCAGTGCTTTCAGGATTGCGTCGACGCCGTCGGCTAGAGCCTTGCCGCCGGCCACCAGCCGCAATGGGTCGAGGTTGCCCTGTACGGCGCCGTCGCGCTGCAATTCACGCGCCGCCGTTAGAGGCACGGTCCAGTCGAGCCCCAGTCCCGTGACGCCGGTCTTCTGGCGATAGCTCCGGTAGTGGGCGCCGGCGCCCTTGGGAAAGCCGATGATCGGAACATCGGGATGAACGGCTCGCACCTGCCTGACGATCTCGGCCACGGGCTTGATGCAAAAAGCCTCGAACGAAACTTCATCGAGCACGCCGGACCACGAGTCGAAGATCTGCACCACATCAGCGCCGGCCTCGATCTGGCGGATGAGGTAGGCGGCCGAATGATCGGCAAGCACGTTCAGCAGCTGCAAGAAAGCGGCCGGCTCACGATAGGCAAACAGCCGCGCCGGGGCCTGGTCTGAGGTGCCGTGGCCGGCGATCATATAGGTCGCCACCGTCCAGGGCGCGCCGCAGAAGCCGATCAGCGTCGTTTCATCGGGCAGTTTTGCCCGCAGCCGTCTGACCGTCTCATAGACCGGTTCGAGATTCACGTGAAACGTTTCCCCGTCCAGAGCCGCAATCCCCGTGGCCGAGATCGGCGTCAGTAACGGCCCGCGCCCTTCCTCGAAGCGCACGTCGCGGCCCAGCGCATGCGGCACGACAAGGATATCGGAAAACAGGATCGATGCATCGAAGCCGAAGCGCTCGATCGGCTGCAGTGTCACCTCCACCGCGAAGTCGGGATTATAGCAGAGATCGAGGAACGATCCGGCCCGCCTGCGTGTCTCCCGATATTCCGGCAGATAGCGGCCGGCTTGCCGCATCATCCAGAGCGGCGGTGGAAACACCGCTTCGCCCTTCAACACGTCCCGCATGATCCGGTTTTCAGGCATTCGGCGCTCGCCTCTCCAGGCTTCTCTATAATTAAATATTCTATTTCTAGGAATCTTATGATTCTAAGAGTCTGTTGGTATCGGTGGTTGTCTCCTGTCCCGCTTTGCCCCGGAAAAGGCCAGCCAGCATATTGTCGCGTGCTTCTTCTGCCGGATAGGAGGGGATTGGGGACAGTTGGAAATTTCCGACTAGAGTCAATGCGTTGCCGCCAGCGCAAAGAAAATGGGCCTGTGGATAGGGCCGAGTCAAAAAAGCCCGTCCCCGGACTTGTCCCCAACCGCCCGACGAAGCCGACAGCGCATCGAATTGTGGACAAACCGGCATCTGATACAGTCGCCCCAAACCGACCGACCTTTCCGACCGACCTTATCCACATCGGCCCACAGCTTGGAACGAACCCCTGTGAACAAACCCCAGAGCTTCTTTCACCTCCACCTGATTTCCGATGCCACCGGTGAGACGCTGCTGGCGGCCGGCCGCGCGGCTTCTGCGCAATACAAGGATGCGCGCGCCATCGAGCACATCTACCCGCTCATCCGGACCGAGAAGCAGGTGACGAAAGTGTTCGAGGATATCGAGGAGGAGCCGGGCATCATCCTCTATACGGTCGTCGACCAGAAGCTCGCCCGCGGCATTGACGAACGCTGCGCCGCCATGGGCCTGCCTTGCGTCTCCGTGCTGGAACCTGTGCTGACCGTGTTCCAGTCCTATCTCGGTACACCGGCCGGCCGCCGTGTCGGCGCCCAGCATGTTCTCGACGCCGAATATTTTCGCCGCATCGACGCGCTCAACTTCACCATGGAGCATGATGACGGCCAGCTGCCGGCCAATATGGATGATGCCGACATTGTGCTCGTCGGCATTTCGCGCACCTCGAAGACGCCGACCAGCATCTATCTCGCCAATCGCGGCATCAAGACCGCCAACATCCCGATCGTGCTCGGCGTGCCGGTGCCGGAAAGCCTGGTCAACGCCACGAAGCCGCTGATCGTCGGACTGATTGCCACAGCGGAGCGCATCTCGCAGGTCCGCCAGAACCGCATCCTCGGCAATACGAGTGCCTACGAGCCGACCGACTATGTCGACCGCGCCGCGATCTCCGAGGAACTCGCCTACGCCCGCCAGATCTGCACCCGGCATGGCTGGCCGATGATAGACGTCAGCCGCCGCTCGATCGAGGAGACGGCGGCGGCCATCGTTGCCCTGCGCGGCAAGACACGGTAGGGTTCGGGCGCTTGTGCTGTGGGCGGTCCTTTCCTTCTCCCCTTGTGGGAGAAAGTGGCCGAGCGAAGCTCGGTCGGATGAGGGGTGTTCCAGCTTGGCACCGACAGCGATCCTTCCAACACCCCTCAACCGTCTTGGCGCTGCGCGCCAATCCACCTTCTCCCACAAAGGGGAGAAGGAAAGACCGGACGAAAAACCATGACCGAAAAAATCATCCTTGCCTCGGGCAGCCCGTTTCGCAAGGCGCTGCTCGTCCATGCCGGCGTGGCGGTCGAGGCGGTTCCGGCGGAAGTCGACGAGCGCGCGCTTGAGGCGCCACTAAAAGACAGCGGTATCTCGCCGGAGGACGTCGCCCTGGTGCTGGCCGAGGCCAAGGCTACCGAGGTCAGCGAGCGAAAGCCCGGCGCATTGGTGCTCGGCTGCGACCAGACCCTGTCGCTCGGCGACGAAGTGTTCCACAAGCCTGCCGACATGGAGGCCGCGCGCCGCCATCTTCTGGCGCTGTCGGGCAAGACCCATCAGCTCAACAGCGCCGTCGTGCTGGCCCGCGACGGCGCTGTCCTGTGGCGGCATGTCGGCATCGCCAGCCTGACCATGCGAAAACTCGATCCGGCCTTCATCGGCCGCCATCTGGCGCGTGTCGGCGCCAAGGCGCTGTCCAGCGTCGGCGCTTACCAGATCGAAGGCGAGGGCATCCAGCTGTTCGAAAGAATAGAGGGCGACTATTTCACCATTGTCGGCCTGCCGCTTCTGCCCGTTCTGGCCAAGCTGCGTGAGCTCGGAGCCATCGATGGCTGAGGCCGCGAAAAAGGCCTTCGTCACCGGCCACCCGGTGGCGCATTCGCGGTCGCCGAAGATCCACTCTTATTGGCTGGCGACATACGGTATCGACGGCAGCTACCGGGCCATCGACGTCGCGCCGGACGATTTTGCCGAATTCGTCAGAACGCTCGAGACGAATGGCTACCGTGGCGGCAACATCACCATCCCGCACAAGGAGGCCGCCTTCGCATTGGCGGCGCGCCGCGACGATGCGGCCGAACAGATCGGCGCGGTCAACACGCTGTGGTTCGAGGGCGGATATCTGTGGGGCGGCAACACCGACGCCCATGGCTTTGCCGCCAATCTCGACGAGCACGCGCCGGGCTGGGCAAATAATGGCCCGGCGGTGGTGCTCGGCGCCGGCGGCGCTTCCCGCGCGGTCATCCACGCGCTGATTGAGCGCGGCGTCAGCGACATCCGCATCGTCAACCGGACGCTTGCGAGGGCGCAGGAGCTGCGCGACCGTTTCGGTGCCGGGGTCTCGGCCCATGGCATGGCTGCGACCGACGAGCTGCTTGCCGATGCCGGCCTGCTGGTCAACACGTCAGCGCTCGGCATGCATGGCAATGAAGGCCTGTCCGCCGATCCAGCCAGGCTGCCGGACCATGCCATCGTCACCGACATTGTCTATGTGCCGCTGGAAACGCCGTTGCTGGCCGCGGCCAAAGCGCGGGGCCTGAAGGCGGTCGACGGGCTCGGCATGCTTTTGCACCAGGCGGTGCCCGGCTTCGAGCGCTGGTTCGGGATCAGGCCGGAGGTCACTGCCGAATTGCGGCAGATGATCGTCGCCGATCTCGGTGCCCAAGGAATTACCAAGGAGTGAAAGGCATGATCGTGCTCGGCCTCACCGGATCGATCGGCATGGGCAAGTCGACCACGGCCAAGATGTTTGCCGAGGCCGGCGTGCCAGTCCACGATTCGGACGAGGCGGTGCATCGCCTCTACACCGGCAAGGCCGCTCCGCTGGTGGAGGCGGCTTTTCCCGGAACCACCAGATCCGGCTCGGTCGATCGCACAAAGCTGGCCGAGCGGGTGCTCGGCGATGCAGCCGCGCTGAAACGGCTGGAAGCGATCATCCACCCGCTGGTCCGCGCCGACGCCGACGCCTTCTTGGCCAGGAACCGGGCCGCCGGCGCGCCGCTTGTCGTTCTCGATATCCCGCTGCTGTTCGAAACCGGCGGCCGCGACCGCGTCGACAAGGTTGTGGTCGTCACCGCCTCGGCCGAAATCCAGCGCGCCCGGGTGCTGGCGCGGCCGGGGATGAGCGAAGGGAAGCTCGCGTCGATCCTGGCCAGGCAGGTTCCCGACGCCGAAAAGCGCAAGCGCGCCGATTTCATCATCGACACCGGACAGGGTTTTGATGCGGCGCGCGTGGCGGTCGATGCGATCGTCGCCGAACTGGTCGGGGATAAGGCCGGGAAGCCTGCTTAACGACGCTTGCATCCGGCGTAATATGTTGCCAATTTGTTCCCATCATGATTCGGCTGGAATGACGCCGGAGCCAACGGACTGTTTAGATGCGCGAGATCATCTTCGATACGGAAACCACCGGCCTCGATTTCCGCGATGACCGCGTCATCGAGCTTGGCTGCATCGAGCTGGTCAATCGGTTCCCGACCGGCCGTACCTTCCACCATTACATCAATCCGCAAGGACGACCAATTCACGCGGAGGCGCAGGCGGTTCATGGCATCAGCGCCGCCGACCTCATGGGCAAGCCGACCTTCAGCGACATCGCCGACGAGTTTCTTGCCTTCATCGACGGCGCCAAGCTGGTCGCCCACAATGCCACTTTCGACATCGCCTTCCTCAATGTCGAATTCGGCCGGCTCGGCCACCCGGTCGTCGATCCCGGACTTGTCGTCGACACGCTGGCGTTGGCGCGCCGCAAGCATCCGATGGGACCGAATTCGCTGGACGCGCTCTGCCGGCGCTACGGCATCGACAATGCCCGTCGCACCAAGCACGGCGCGCTGCTCGATTCGGAGTTGCTGGCCGAGGTCTATATCGAACTCATCGGCGGCAAGCAGGCGGCGCTGATCCTCGACAGTGCCACGGCGCCCGCCGGCGGCAGGAGAAATGTCGACGATATCGACATCAGCATCGGCGCGCGGCCGATAGCGCTGCCGTCCCGTGTGACCGACGCCGAGCGCACCGCGCACGCGAGCATGGTCGGCACCTTAGGCGAAAAGGCGCTCTGGCTGCGCGTTACGCCGGAAGCGAGCTCCGCGGCATAGTGATTTTGACGGGAGCGCTCCGTCGCACTCCCCTCTGGCCTGCCGGCATCTCAAACAAAAAGCCCGGCGCGAAGCCGGGCTTTCAGAGGCTGCTCTACAATAGCTTCAGCTCACCTGGACCTTGCTGGCAGCTTGGTCCTCGGCCAGTTTTTGCTGGAACATCTGGGCGAAATCGATCGGGTCGAGCATCAAGGGCGGGAAGCCGCCATTGCGGGTTGCCTCGGCGATGATCTGCCTGGCGAACGGGAACAAGAGCCGCGGGCACTCGATGAACAGCAGCGGCAGCATATGCTCCTGCGGGAAGCCGCTGATGGCGAACACACCGCCATAGACCAGCTCGACGTTGAACAGCACTTCCTGATCGAAGGAGGCCTTGGCGTTCAGGGTCAAATTGACGTCGAACTGCTTGTCCGAAAGCGGATTGGCGTTGACATTGACGTTGATGGCGATGCCGGGGGCCTTGTCGCGGCCGCGCAGCGAGTTCGGCGCGCCGGGGCTTTCGAAGGAAAGGTCCTTCACATATTGGGCGAGCACGTTGAGCGAAGGCTGCGTCACGTCACCGTTGCCATTGGCCGCGCCGGTCGGCGCGTCGTCTTTGCTGGCCATAAGCTGTTGTCCTTTTGCCTGGGCAGCGTTGCTGACCGGATTGAAATCGGGCGTTCGCTACCATGGTCGGCATGACAAGACAAGGTTTGCCGGGCATTCGTTCCGGAGGCGTTTGCCGACCTAGTCGTCCTTGAGGCGACCTAGTCGTCCTTGAGGCGGCGCCAGGGAGAAGTGTGATCCGGTCCACGCCCGTGATCGTCGCCGCGCGAATAGTCGCCGTCGTCGAGATCGATGGTCTTGTCGCGTTGCCGGGCGCGGAAACCGCCGGTGCCGAAATTGGTCGCCAGCACGATACGGCCTTTCAACAGGCGCCAGGCAAGGTCGCGGACCGGCGGCAGGAACAGCAGAATGCCGAAAATGTCTGTTATGAAGCCGGGAATGATGAGCAGGATCGCCGCCAGCACGATCATCGCGCCGTGCGCGAGCTGGCGGCTTGGATCACGTCCGGCGTCCATCTCGGCACGGACCCGGCTCATGACGCCAAAACCCTGGTATCGCAACAACAGCGCGCCGGCGATGCTCGAGGCCAGCACCAGGCCGACCGTCGCCAATGCGCCGACCTGGCGGCCGACAACGACGAAACCGGCGATCTCCAGCAGCGGAAGCGCGAGAATGAACAGGGGAAGCAGCGAAATACGCAAATCTTGACCGATCGTTTCCATGTTTTGCCGGCCGGCGAGCAATCGCCGCTGGCACTGGAGCTTGTAGATAGGTATGCCTGCCTTTAATTTGAATGATGGCACCTTGCGTTCTATATGCTTTGAATGTTGAACGCTATGCGACCGCAGCCATTGCTAGGCCGGGCGGTCCGGCCGGAGTAGGGATTGATTGGCGGAAGATATGGGATTCTTCGACTTCGGCACGATTTTCTTTTTGGTTGCGGCGGTTGTGATCTTTTTCCAGCTGCGCAACGTGCTCGGCCGCCGCACCGGCAGCGAGCGCCCGCCCTTTGACCCCTATACGGCGAGCCGGACGCGCGAGGACGCCGCCCAGAAACCCGAGAATGTGGTCTCGCTGCCGCGCAAGCGAGCGCCGGGAGAGCCGGCCATCGACGCCTACGCTGCGATCGACGCCTTCGCCAAGCCTGACACCGATCTCAACAGGGGCCTGCGCACGATCAAGGACAATGATCCGACATTCGACCCCAAGACCTTCGTCGACGGCGCCAAGATGGCCTATGAGATGATTGTCATGGCCTATGCCGATGGCGACCGCAAGACGCTGAAGAACCTGTTGTCGCGCGAGGTCTATGACGGCTTTGTCGCGGCCATCGGCGACCGCGAGGCGAAATCGGAAAAGATCCAGTCTTCCTTCGTCGGCATCGACAAGGCCGACATCGTTTCCGCCGAGATGAAGGGCGGCGAGGCGCATATTACGCTGCGCATCGTCAGCGAGCTGATTTCGGCGACGCGCGACCAGGCCGGCGCCGTCATCGACGGCGATCCCGAGACCGTCGCCGAGGTCAAGGACGTCTGGACATTCGCCCGCGATACGCGCTCGCGCGACCCGAACTGGAAGCTGGTCGCCACCGAAGAAGAAGACTGAGCCCGGACCACGGCGAGGCTCCGGTGTCGCTTTCACAGGCGTTCGGCGAAAAATCCTTCGACGATCTTCCCGGTTGGGACGAGGACGACCATCTGGCTGCGTTCGCTGCTTTCCGACGTTCGGCTTTTCATGTCCTGACAAAACCCTATCGCTCCGGCGGGCTCGGCGTCGACTTCAACCGCTTCACCGAAGCTTACGCTGAAGCCCGCACCGTTGTCCCAACCGACCGGGCGCAAGCCCGCGCCTTTTTCGAGCATCATTTCATCCCGGCGCACATAACGGCCGAAGACGGCGGCGCCGGCCTGGTCACCGGCTTCTATGAACCCGTGGTCGACGCCTCACCGGTGCGAACCGAGCGATTTACGGTGCCGCTGCTGTCGCGTCCGGCCGATCTCGTCGACATCGACGACGCCAACCGGCCGCCCGGCATGGACCCTTATCTCGCCTTCGGCCGCGCCACGCCGAACGGGCCGGTCGAGTATTTCGATCGCGGCGAGATCGAGCGCGGCGCGGTTGCTGGCGAAGGTTTGGCCGGAAAAAGCCTGGCCGGCAAGCGGTTGGAAATCGCCTGGCTCGCCGACAAGGTCGACGCCTTCTTCATCCATGTGCAAGGTTCTGCGCGGCTCACCATGAGCGACGGCCGGCTTTGCCGCGTCACCTATGCCGCCAAGTCCGGCCAGCGCTTTACCGGACCGGGCAAGATCCTGGGCGAGCTAAACGAAATCCCGCTGCAAGCGGTGACCATGCAGTCGATCCGCGCCTGGTTCAAGGCGCATCCGGATCGCATCGACGAGATCCTGTGGCGCAACCGCTCTTATATTTTTTTCCGCGAGATTTCCTTCAGCGAGGCGGGGGTCGACGACCCGGAACTCGGGCCGATCGCCGCCGCCAAGGTGCCGCTGACGCCGGGCCGCTCCGTTGCCGTCGACCGCCTGCTCCATACATTCGGCACGCCGTTCTACATCGACGCACCGTCGCTGAACGCCTTCGACAAAAAGCCGTTCCGGCGGCTGATGATCGCGCAGGACACCGGCTCGGCCATCACCGGGCCGGCCCGCGGCGACCTGTTCGCCGGAACGGGCGATGCGGCCGGCGAGATGGCCGGTGTTGTCCGCAACCCTGCCGATTTCTACGCACTGATACCGCGTCCGCTCGTTCCGGGGGCGGGGCGATGACCCGGCGCATCGACAGGCTGAGCGAGGACGACCGGGTTCTGTGGAACCTGGTGGCGCGCACGGCCAAGCCGCTGAAGGGCAGGACCGCTATCGACAGTCCAGACATCGGCCCGGACAACGGTGATGACACGAAGCCACCGCCGCGTGCCCAGGCCATGGCTCCGGCGGCGGCGGCGAAAGCAAAGACGCAGCATGTTTCGCATGCGCTCGACGAACCGACGCTGGAAAAACTGTCGAAGGGCCGGCTGCCGATCGAAGGGCGCGTCGATCTGCATGGCCTGACCCAGGACGAAGCCTATTCGCTATTGTTTTCCTTCCTGCACCGGGCGCATGCCGGCGGCATCCGTTATGTGCTGGTCATCACCGGCAAAGGCTCCTCATCGGGCGGCGACGGCGTCTTGCGGCGCGCCGTGCCGGCTTGGCTGTCGACCCCCGCATTCAGGCCGCTCGTCTCCAGCCACGATCATGCCGCCCGCAACCATGGCGGCTCGGGCGCGCTCTATGTCCGCCTGCGGCGCGCGCGCCCATGAGGATGTACTTGTGACCCCGTTCGGCGAAAAGCTTCGCGCACTGCGAAGCGAACGCGGCGTCAGCCAAAAGTCCATGGCCGAAGCGATCGGCGTCAGCGCCGCCTATTTGTCGGCGCTGGAGCATGGCCGTCGCGGCGCGCCGACCTGGACGCTGATCCAGAAGATCATCGGCTATTTCAACGTCATATGGGACGATGCGGAAGAGCTCGCGCGGCTGGCCGAGACCTCGCACCCGCGGGTGAAGCTCGATACGTCAGGGCTCAGCTCGGCCGCCACCGAGCTTGCCAATCTGCTGGCCGAAAACATCGAGAAACTCGACGAAGCCGAGCTTCGCCGCATCAACGCATCGATCAGGGCGGCGCTGAAGCAGCCAAAGTGATGGCCTGCTACTGGACCGCGCCGACCAGAACCTGCTGGCCATCACGGATCGAGACCCAGCGGCCGGTATTGTCGATCGCCTGCCGCTTGAGGAAGCGGTAGCCGGTCCGGTCCCACGCGCGGATCTTCCCGTCCAGATTGTCGAGGATGTAGTCGCCCTTGCTCGTGCGCACCGTCAGCACTGCATGGCCTTCGCCGTCGGGTTTGCGCACCACGGTCATCAGAAGATCGGCGTAGGACACGCCCATGCGGTTCAATTCGCGGCGCTTCTCCAGGACATAGTCCTCACAGTCGCCAACACCCTTGACCGGATAGGCCCAGACCTCGTCCTTGCCGTAGATGTCGAAGTCGCTTATCGGCTTGACGGAGGCGTTGACCCTGGCGTTGACGCTGAGCATCTTGCGCCAGAGCGAGCCGGTCATGGTGGCGGGGGCGAGATTGCCCGGGCGGATCGAGCATTCGGCCGGATTGGTCTTGCAGAAATCGTAATGGCCGATCGGCTGCGATGTCGGGCCGCCGGTTGCCATTGGTCCGGCCGCCGAAGCCGCTGTCGACCAGCCTGCCGCAAGTACCAGCCCTGCGAGTGCGCACACGCGCACCTTTCTCGCCATTGGTGAGGAAATCATTGTCCCCCTCGTCCCTTGTTGTTAACGAAACGTTAAGGGCGATTAACAGTCCCGTCAATTATACGAACGGCCAGATTTGCGACATGGTTACCGGCACGGCCGAAACCGCGGCTATTGTGCAACAGGTCGATCTGAGCGGCTGCTACCATCCGGGCCTCATAAGGTACATTCTTACTTTTTGGCGGTGCGGACCAGCTTCGGCTTCACTGCAACGCGGGTCTGGCGGCCATAGCTGGTGATGAAGTCGACGATGCGCGGCACGATTTCGGAGCGGAAGCGCGAGCCGTTGAAGACGCCGTAATGGCCGACCGCCGGCTGCATGTAATGAGCGTGCCTGTCCGCGGGGATGTTGACGCAGAGGTCGTGTGCGGCCTGGGTCTGGCCGAGGCCGGAAATGTCGTCGTTCTCGCCCTCGACCGTGAACAGGGCGACATTGCGGATCGCTGAGGGATCGATGGCCACGCCGCGATGTGTCATTTCGCCCTTGGGCAGAGCGTGGCGGACAAACACGGTGTCGACGGTCTGCAGGTAGAACTCCGCCGTCAGATCCATCACCGCCATATATTCGTCGTAGAAGTCGCGGTGCTTCTCGGCATTATCGCCATCATGCTTCACCAGATGCATGAAGAAGTCCTTGTGGGCGATGATGTGGCGGTCGAGATTCATGCTCATGAAGCCCGAAAGCTGCAGGAAGCCGGGATAGACCTCACGGCCGAAGCCCGGCACCGGCCACGGCGCCTGCATGACGACGTTGTCGCGGAACCAGTCGATGCCCTTTTCCTCGGCCAGAAGATTGACCGCGGTCGGATTGCGGCGCGTATCGATCGGCCCGCCCATCAGCGTCATCGTCGAGGGAACGAACGGGTCGCCGCGCGTTTCCATCAGCGCTACCGCCGCCAGCACCGGCACCGACGGCTGGCACACCGCCATTACATGGGTGTCGGGGCCCAGCGCATGCAGCATGTCGACGATGTAGTCGATGTAGTCGTCGAGATCGAAGCTCCCGTCGCTGAGCGGCACCATGCGTGCGTCGACCCAGTCGGTGATGTGCACGTCGGCATGGGGCAGCATCGCCTCGACCGTGCCGCGCAGCAGCGTCGCATAGTGGCCCGACATCGGCGCCACGATCAGCAGCTTCGGATCAGGCCGGCGGCCAGCGGGAACCGCCCGCTCGAAACGGAGCAGATTGCAGAAGGGCCGCGACCACACCGTCTTTTCGGTGACATCGACGCTTTTCCAGTCGACCACGGTCTTGGTCAGGCCGAATTGCGGCTTGCTGTAGCGGCGCGTCGTGCGCTCGAACAATTCGGCCGTTGCCGCCACGGAGCGGCCCCAGGACGTGTGCGTTAATGGATTGAGCGGATTTGTGTAGAGCATCCGCACCGCATCGGCATAGAGGCGGGCCGGCTGCAGGGCGGCGTGGTTCAATTCGTAGAATTGGTAGAACATCGAGAACCCCGCTGCTGCGACCGAAGGGACGACGGGCAGCGCCGAGCCTTAGATGTCTCGCGGCGACGTTAGCAACAAATTGCTGCGATGCAATACGTCAAGTGACCCGATTTATACTCATCCTTTCGTCCAAGGCCTTGAAAATCGGCTTTGAACGACGGGAGCCGGCTTATTGTGCAATTGCGAAGGCGCCGGGGAGAGCATGGGCAATCGCTTCAGATTTGCGGCCATCCGGCCGTGAGACCGGCCAGCATATCTCAGACGCTTACACGCGGGCCGTGCACACGGAGGTATGGCCCGAGCTGATGAAGCCGAGCCGGCTGGCGGCGCCCTTCGACAGGTCGATCACGCGCCCCCTGATGAACGGGCCGCGGTCGTTGATGCGCACGACGACGCTGCGGCCGTTGTTGCGGTTGGTGACCTTCAGCTTGGTGCCAAAAGGCAAGGTGCGGTGCGCCGCGGTCAGTGCCGACGGGTTCATCCGCTCGCCGGACGCGGTCTTCGAGTGCAGTGCGTACCAGGAGGCGCGGCCGCATTGAGCGGCGGCAGGGGAGGTGGATGCGCCGACCATGAGGCCAGCCGCGATCGTCGCCGCGACAAGCGCAGTCTGTTTGTTTTTGTTCATGTTTGGGAATGTCTCCGTTGACAGACCCAAGCCGTTGGAGGCGAATAAGGCAGGAAATGCGGCAAAGGCCCGGCAGTTCCGTGGCAGCGGCACACGTTTGGAGTCGGCGCGAAACAGTCTGTCAGAGTTTTCTGCTGGCTGGTTGCGAGTCTTCGATGATCTTCGCGCTGATCTTCGAGATGTCGTCATCAAGATCAGACGTTAAGATGCAAGGTCAGGTGAGCGCGATAGGGTCGCTTCCTTTCGCTCTTGCATCACGGTCATGGCGCAATTGACGATCGACTTGGGAAGGAAATTCCGGCGATGAGATTGATCAAGAATCTGCTGGCGTTGTTGGTGCTCGCCATTGGTGCGCTCTGGTCGCTGCAAGGCATCGGCCTCGTCGGCGGCAGCTTCATGACCGGCCAGTCGCAATGGCTCTATATCGGCATCGTCGCCATGCTGGTCGGGCTGGTGGGATTGGTGTGGGCGAACCGTTCGCGCGGTTGACCCAATGCATGGCGTTCAGAGCAAGCCTTGGGCTTGGACCGGGGTGCGCAGCGGTTTGTTGCAGGGACCAGACCAGATGGCGCGGGAGCCGGGTCGCGCTATTCACTGTGACCAATACTGCCAGGCCCAGTAGAAGCTTTCGTCGCGCGGCGGCAGGCGGCTGCGCCCGGCGTCCAATTGGACGGGGACTGGCGATCTGGGCTCGTCCTCGGCCGCCTGACTGTCCCTGGCCTGGATCAGGCGAAGCCGGCTGCCAAGAAAGGCAAACAGCGTTGCGGTGGAATGGTCCATCACTGTCTCTCCTTTGTTCACTCCCGTCCTGCCCATGGAACGAGCGCGCGCTCGAGCCTGCGAATGATGAATTCGAGCACGAAGGCGATGGCAGCGATCACCAGGATGCCCATCACCACCACGTCGGTGACGAGGAACTGGGCGGCCGACTGGATCATGAAGCCAAGCCCGCGCGTCGCCGCCACCAGCTCGGCGGCGACCAGCGTCGACCAGCCGGCGCCAAGCGCGATGCGCAGGCCGGTCAGGATCGAGGGCAGGGCGCTGGGCAGGATCACATGCCGTATGACCTGCGCCCGCGTCGCGCCAAGCGAACGGGCCGCGTTGACGCGTTCCTGCGAGACGCCGCGAACGCCCGAAGCCGTCGACAGCGCGACCGGTGCCAGCATGGCGATGGCGATCACCAGGATCTTCGACGGCTCGCCGATGCCGAACCAGATGATGACCAGCGGCAGATAGGCGAGCGGCGGGATCGGCCGCAGGAATTCCAGCAGCGGATCGAAGATGCCGCGGCCTATCACGCTGGTGCCGATGGCCAACCCGACGGGGACGCCGACGATGACGGCCGCGACCAGCGCTGCGAACACCCGGCCCAGGCTGGCGACGATATGCTGGACGAGCGTCGCGTCTACAAAACCATCGCGGACGACGGCAATGAACTTGGTCCAGACGGCAGCAGGCGACGGTAGAAAGACCGGCGACACCAGTTGCAGGCGAGCCGACAGCGCCCATGCCGCCAGCACGGTCAGAATGGTGACAGTGCTGACCATGCGTGCCGAAACCCAGCCCCGTTTTGGCCGCGGTCGCGACCACGGCACCGACAAGGCGTCGGTCTCGTCGGCCTTGGCGCCGGTGTTGGCAATTGGCCGTTCCGTGTAGGAGGAGACGGTCATGCCGCCTCTCCCTCGAAGATCGCGTCGGTCAGTTCGCCGCGGGACGCCGCGAAGGCCGGATCGGCCTTGATGGCGCGGATGGGCTCGCCGGCCGCATAGCGCCGGCTGAAACCGGTTTCGAAAGTCCGCACCACCCGGCCCGGCCCGGGCGCCAGCACCACGATGCGGGTGGCGAGCACCAGCGCTTCCTCGATGCCATGCGTGACCATCAGCACGCCGACATGGCTTGCAGTCCACAGATCGAGCAGCGTCGTCTGCATGCGCTCGCGCGTCAGCGCGTCGAGCGCGCCCAGCGGCTCGTCGAGCAGCAGGAATTGCGGTTCGGCGGCGAGAGCGCGGGCCAGCCCGACGCGCTGGCGCATGCCGCCGGAAAGCTCCCAGATGTGCTTGTCGCCGGCGCCCTCGAGCTTGACCAGCCTGAGCAGCTCGTCGGCGCGCCGCGCCCGCTCGTCCGGCCGGACGCCGCGCAGCCTGAGAGCAAAGGCGACATTTTCCCGTGCGCTCAGCCACGGAAACAGTGCATCGTTCTGGAACACGACGGCCCGGTCCGAGCCGGGCGCGGTGATCGGCCTGCCGCCAATCGTGGCGATGCCGCGCACCGGCTCGACCAGACCGGCGGCAACATTGAGCAGTGAGGTCTTGCCGCAGCCGGAGCGGCCGACCAGAACGACGAAGTCGTGCTTGGCGACATCGATCGACACGCGCTCGACGGCCGGCTGGCCGTCATAGTGGACAGAGACTTTGTCGAGCACGAGATGCGTCATGTGGCCTCGCAGAACCTTTGAAGAGAATCCGCCTGCCCCGAAGCCGCTCCTCGTCAGCGGTTCGGGGCAGACAGCACGCGGCGTCAGGGAAGGAGAACCGCGCGCGTTTGGCGTCAGTTCGAGGCAAGCGCCTCGCTGACATATTTCGACGACACATATTTCGAATAGTCGGGCAGCACGGCGTCGACCTTGCCCTGCTCCTTGAGGAAGGCCGATGTCGCCTCCACAGCCTTGACCGTGCCGCCGCCGAGGAACTTGTCCGAGGCCTGCTCTCCGAGCGTCGGGAAGACATAGCCCTTGAGCAGCAGCGGCACGTCGTCCAGCTTGGCGCCGGTGAGCTTGGCGATCTTTGCCGCTTGTGGCGACGACACCGACCAGGCGTCCGGCTTGGCCAGGAACTCGGCATAGGCCGCACCCGTCACCTTGACGAAGTCGCGCACCGCTTCCGGATTCTTCTCGGCGAAATCGGTGCGCACGATCCAGGCGTCGTATGTCGGCGCGCCCCAGGCGGCGACCTGTGAGGAGTCCACCACGACCTTGCCGGACGTCTTGATCTGGCCGAGCGCCGGATCCCAGACATAGGCCGCGTCGATGTCGCCGCGCGCCCAGGCCGCCGCGATCTCCGGCGGCCTGAGATTGAGGATTTCGACCGACTTCGGATCGACGCCCTCATGCTTCAGCGCGGCAAGCAGGCTGTAATGCGTCGTCGAGACGAAAGGCACGGCCACTTTCTTGTCGGCGAGGTCGGCGACCTTTTCGATGCTGGCGCCGTTACGGGCGACAAGGGCCTCGGATTCGCCGATCAGGCCGACGATGAAAATGGTCTGGATCGGAAGCTCGCGGCTGGCCGCGGCAGCCAGCGGGCTCGACCCGACATAGCCGATGTCGACCGAACCGGAAGCGATGGCGGCGATCACATCGGCGCCGGAGTCGAATTTCCGCCAGTCGATGGCCGCCTTGGTCGTGCTCTCGTAGACGCCGTCTGCCTGCGGCACTTTCGAGGGCTCGACCACCGTCTGGTAGCCGATGGTGATCTTGAGGTCTTGCGCCTGGGCCGGGCCGAGGAAGGCGGCGCCCGCAAGGGCTGCCGACGACAGGAGAACGATGCGTCGTGAAATGGTGGACATGAAAGGCTCCTTGAAAAGAGAAAACCGGACTGCCTTTCATAGTCATCTAATTCTATCGTTCTTGTAGAGTTAAATCCTTCCAACGGCGAAGGGTTTGGTGGAAAAAAGCTGTCGGCGACGGGCTGGCGAGCGGATAGAGCGGCTGCGGCGGGGTCGTTGCTACAGGTGGCACTAAAACCTTGGAGCTTGGTCGAAGCCATTACGGTGCTGGGTGCGACCGGCAGTAATCGGGGTGAACTTCAATTCCCGATCCAGCGCCAGTCCGGTAAATCCATACTTCAAACAAGCGATAAATTGGAACCTCATTCCCTGTCTTCGCGAGTAACTATAGTATTCTTATCGACTTAGGGAGTTGACGAGATGAGCGACCATACCCACCGTGCTCCGGCGATCGCTCGTGGCATCGGCCCACATGCTCCGATGCATGCGAGCCGTGTTTCTGTGTCCTCGGCGTCACAAGCCTGGCCCAAAATCGCTGCCACGGCTTGAAAACCAAGCAAAATCAACAGCAACTGGCTTGTATATCATGTCACTAGAAATTATGTGTCATACAAGCTTGGCCGCGGTGGGGACCCACGCCAGGCGTTTCACAACCGGTGGCCCTGCGCCATCGCACGACAGAGAAACGTTCGGTCTATGCTCACAAAAAAGGGCAAGTACGGCCTCAAGGCGCTCGTGCATCTTGCACGGCTGCCGGTTGGACAGCTCGCCTTCGTCGGCGATATCGCCACCGGAAACAACATTCCGAAGAAGTTTCTCGACGCCATCCTCGGCGAATTGCGCAATGCCGGTTTCGTCCAGAGCCGCAAGGGCAAGGAGGGCGGCTATCGCTTGGCGCGGCCGGCGGATGAAATCAAGATCGGCCATGTCGTGCGCGTGCTCGACGGGCCGCTGGCCCCCATTCCCTGCGCCAGCCGCACCCGGTATCAGCGCTGTGAAGACTGTAACGAGGCGACATGCCAAGTCCGACACCTGATGCTGGAGGTCCGGCAAGCGATCGCCGAGGTGCTGGATCAGCGCAGCCTCGCCGAGATGCGCGATATCGCCAGCGACGAAGACCTTTCGGTTGCGTTGGAAATCCAGGCCTGAGCCAACAAAGCCTGAACCAGCAACGCTGGAACCATTGGCTCCTGAGGCAATTGGTGCGCGCATGACCAGTCGCGCAAATTCGATCATCCCAAATTCGATCATTATCGTCGGTGGCGGCGCCAGCGGCGTCGTCCTTGCCGCGCATCTGTTGAAGTCGCCCAATCCCGATCTCCGCGTCACGCTGATCGAAAAGCGCCCGCATTTCGGCCAGGGCATCGCCTATTCCACGCTGCTGTCGGCGCATGTGCTGAATGTCAGCGCGGCCGGCATGAGCGCCTATGCCGACGACCCCGGCAATTTCTGGCGCTGGCTGCTCGAACGCGGCCTGGCAACCCCGGAGCAGGCGCCGGTCTACGCGCCGCGCAGTGTCTATGCCCGCTATCTGAAGGAGCTGCTGGACGAGCTTGAGGCCCGCGAGACGGGGCGCCTTCGCCTGATCCGCGAGGAGAGCCTGTCGATCTCGCCGACCGCATCCGGGGTCGAGGTGGCGCTGGCCAACGGCACCAGCGTCGTCGCCCACCTTGCCGTGCTGGCGACCGGACATGACGAGGAGCCGGGCGCCGGCCAGGGCCACGCGATCAGGATGGGATCGGAAGCCGACACCGCGCTGGACCCCGAGGCCCGAGTCCTGGTGCTGGGCACTGGCTTGAGCATGGTCGATGCGTTCCTGTCGCTCGAACAGCGCGGCCATCGCGGCGATATCGTCGCGGTGTCACGGCGCGGCCTGCTGCCTTCGCCGCACCGCAAGGGCAACCCGATCAAGCTCGACGTTGCCGATATTCCGCTCGGCACCCAGCTCTCCTATTTCGTCGGGTGGTTCCGCGACCTGATCCGGGAAAACCAGAAAGCCGGCATCGACTGGCGCGATGTCGTCGATGGTCTGAGGCCCTTCAACCAGAAAATCTGGCAGAACTGGCCGTCCTCGGCCAAGCGCCGCTTTGTCGAGCACACCAAGGCATGGTGGGACATCCACCGCCATCGCATGGCGCCGGAAGTCTACGGCCGTGTCACCGAGGCGGTTCAAAAGGGACGCATCCGGCTTGTCGCCGGGCGCGTCGTCGACATCACGGCGGGCGACGAATTCACAGTGCAGGTCCAGTCCCGCCACACGCAGCGTCTCGAAACGTTCGAAATCGCCCGCATCTACGATTGCAGCGGCATCGCCAGGGACATCTCGACCACCTCGAACAGCGTGGTGCGGTCGCTGGTCGACCGCGGGCTGGCCCGGCCGGATCCGCTGCGCCTTGGCCTCGACGTATCAGACAATTGCGAGGTCATCGCCGGCGACGGCACTGTATCGGCCAAGATACTGGCGGTCGGGCCACTGACACGCGGCACCTTCTTCGAGATCGACGCCATTCCAGATATTCGCGTCCAATGCGCGCGGCTGGGGAAGCGGTTGCTGGGTTAGGGCTGTGGGTCGGCGCTCTACGGCGCCCCCCTCTGGCCTGCCGGACATCTCCCCCACAAGGAGGGAGATCGGCAGCTTCGCTGACCGCGCCATTCTTTCAACGTTTGAGATTGGCGAAACCCATTGCGACATCCAATCTCCCCCTCGTGGGGGAGATGGCCGGCAGGCCAGAGGGGGGCGCTGTCCTGGAGCCTTTTGCGAGCGGCCCACACCTCCAGCCGTGGAATCCCATTCCTCGTCTGGCCAATGGATTGGCACGATCTATCTTCTTTCAGACTGCAAACGGCTGGAAAAGAGGATAGGCTGACAGCCTGCCCAAGGCGGTCGCTTGACCATGGAGCATCTGATATGAGCAAGCATAAGATCGTGGCACGGGACGATGAACTGTCCCGCCTGCGTCCGCCCTATGCATCGGTTCTCGATCTGATCGGGCAGACGCCGGTCGTCGAGCTGACCAAATTCGATATCGGCAAGTGCCGGCTGTTCATCAAGCTTGAAAGCCAGAATCCCGGCGGCTCGATCAAGGACCGCATCGCGCTGTCGATGATTGCCGCCGCCGAAAAACAGGGCAAGCTGAAGCGCGGGGGCACCATCGTCGAGGCGACCGCCGGCAACACCGGTCTCGGCCTCGCGCAGGTCGGCATCCCCAAGGGCTACCGCATCATCCTCGTCGTGCCCGACAAGATGTCGCGCGAGAAAATCCAGCATCTGCGCGCGCTCGGCGCCGAAGTGCGCATGACCCGTTCCGATGTCGGCAAGGGTCACGCGGAATACTATCAGGACATGGCCGAAAAGATCGCCGCCGAGCTGCCCGGCGCCTTCTATGCCAACCAGTTCGCCAATCCCGCCAATCCGCTGGCCCACGAAACCACGACCGGCCCGGAAATCTTTCAACAGCTCGATGGTGACGTCGATGCGGTGGTCGTCGGCGTCGGCTCGGGCGGCACGCTGACCGGGCTTGGCCGCTATTTCGCTGAGGTCTCGCCGAAAACCGAGATGATTCTCGCCGATCCGGTCGGCTCGGTGCTGGCGCCGCTGATCAAGACCGGCAAGATGACAGAGGCCGGAAGCTGGACCGTGGAAGGCATCGGCGAGGATTTCGTCCCGCCCAATGCCGATCTGTCGCTGGTCAAAAAGGCCTACTCGATCACCGACAAGCAGAGCATGCTGGCGGTCCGCGACCTGCTTTCCAGGGAAGGCATCCTCGCCGGCTCGTCGTCCGGCACGCTGCTTTCGACCGCGCTTCGCTATTGCCGCGAGCAGACCGTGCCGAAGCGCGTCGTCACCTTCGTCTGCGACAGCGGCAACAAATATCTGTCGAAAGTGTTCGACGATTTCTGGCTGGCCGAGCAGGGCCTTGCCGAGCAGGAGCAGCATGGCGATCTGCGCGATCTGGTGATGCGCTCGCACCGCACCGGCGACACCGTGTTTGTCGGCCCCGACGAAAGCCTGCTCAACGCCTATGGCCGCATGCGCCGTTCGGATGTCTCGCAATTGCCGGTGCTGGATGAGGGCAAGCTCGTCGGTATCGTCGACGAAAGCGATATCCTCGCCCACGTCGAAGGCCCCTATGACAGCCGCTGGGACCGCTTCAAAGCCCCTGTGCGCACGGCGATGACCTCCACCCTGCACACGCTGCAGGCCAGCCAGACGCTCGACGCGCTGCTGCCGGTCTTCGATCGCAACGAGGTCGCCATCGTCTTCGACGGCGACGAGTTCATCGGGCTGATAACCCGCATCGACCTGATCAACCATCTGAGGCGCGCCCGATGACCATCAAAGCCACCGTATCGGGCAGGAACCGTCTGGCCTTCTCGACGCGCACGATCCATGGCGGCCAGAGCCACGACCCGACGACCGGCGCGGTGATGGTGCCGATCTATGCGACCTCGACCTATGGCCAGCAGAGCCCGGGCGTGCACAAGGGCTTTGAATATGCGCGCAGCCAGAATCCGACCCGCTTTGCCTTCGAGCGCGCGGTGGCCGACCTCGAAAGCGGAACCAATGCCTTCGCCTTCGCTTCCGGGCTGGCGGCGATCGCCACCATTTTCGAGCTGCTCGATTCCGGCGCGCATGTCGTCGCCACCGACGACATCTATGGCGGCACTTTCCGGCTGCTGGAGCGGGTGCGCAAACGCTCGGCAAACCTGCAGGTCGACTTCGTCGACTTCACCGATCTTGCGGCGGTCGAGGCGGCGATCCGCCCGGAAACCAAAATGCTCTGGGTCGAGACGCCGACCAACCCGCTGCTGCGTGTCGTCGACCTCGAAGCGGTGGCCGCACTGGCCAAGCGCAGGGGCGTGCTCTCGGTCGCCGACAACACCTTTTGCAGCCCCTATCTGCAACGGCCGCTGGAACTCGGCATCGACATATCAGTCCACTCGACGACCAAATACCTCAATGGCCATTCCGACATGGTCGGCGGCGTCGCCGTGGTCGGCGACAACAAGGATCTCGCCGACCAGCTGAAGTTTCTGCAGAACGCCATCGGCGCCATATCCGGGCCGTTCGACAGCTTTCTGGCGCTGCGCGGTCTCAAGACGCTGGCGCTCAGGATGGAGCGCCATTCTTCGAACGGCCAGAAGATCGCGCACTGGCTGGAAAGCCGCCCCGACATCCGCCGCGTCATCTATCCCGGCCTCCCCAGCCATCCGCAGCACGCCATCGCCAGGCGGCAGATGCACGCTTTCGGCGGCATGATAACGGTCGAGCTCGACCGCGACCTCGCCGGCACAAAACGCTTCCTCGAACACACGCAGCTGTTCACGCTGGCCGAGAGCCTCGGCGGCGTCGAAAGCCTGATCGAGCACCCGGCGCTGATGACGCACGGCTCGATCCCGGCGCAAAAGCGCGCGGAAATCGGGATTTCCGATTCGCTGGTGCGGCTGTCGGCAGGTATCGAGGATGGCGACGATTTGATTGCGGATTTGGATCAGGCGCTGGCGAGTTGAGCGGGAATCCATGCCGAGGCGGCTGGTATCGTCTCGAAGTTCTGGCTGGGGCCAAGACGATATTTGCTAAGTGATCGGAAGAGAAAAAACGTTGGGGGCGTTGGACTACAGGAGCCGCTCCCCTTTAATCCGCCGTGCCGAATGGGCGGCGAGGGCTTGTTTCTAGTAGGTCCCTCTCCTCTCCCACAATTTAAAAAATGGTTCAGGCACTACCGTTTCAGGGTCCCTGTTAAATTCGGCACTGTGCGGCGAGCCATCTTCCAGAAACCAATCCTTGCCCTCAGATTTCGAATTGGCAAGGTAGGCCCACAAAGACTTTGCTGGATATATCCGGTATAAACCTCGCTGGAAGCGAACGTCTCCTTGATCTAACACGCGGCTTACAAGGCTCAACCGAATTGTCGATTGCGGGCTGTTTATATCCAACCTTTCCAACAAATAGACATGCATCTGGAAATTGGAGATCCCATCGCGCAACCGTGGCATCGACTACTCGCTCCCTAGAGGCACCAAGACGCGAGCCCAGGTTCGCATTGTCTTCCTTCTCAGGACTAGCCTAGGCAGTTCCATTGGCCTCCAACATTTATTAGATACCCGACGCGAACCTTTTGGATGGCTCTCTGATTTTCCGGAATTATGCCAACTCCGATCGGAATATTTCCAAACGGAGCGTGGTTTTTGCCTGCAAGATGCAGGAGCATCGTTTCCGTGACACCCGTCAAGCTGTCGACCCATGCTGACATAAACGCGGTCAGATCGGTCTCATCTATCGGAGTCTTGGGGTGCACCACCTTAATCGACGGCCGCGTAACCGTCCCATTTAAACTGAGGCAAAAATCCGTTGCTATGACCCGCTGATCATCTTTGCGGTGTTCGACACAATGGCGGGTGTTGCGAACTTGATGCGCAAACTTCGCCAACTCCCTAGCAAAAACCGTTGTGACGTCATTCTCGCCAAACTCCTTAGTTAGGACTGAAGTCAAACTATCCGGCCATTTTCCCGCAGCTTTCATTTGCGGACCGTAAAAAACCTCTGCGAGGCGATAAATCGCTTGGAGGGCGTGCTCCGCTTTTTGAATGAAAGTGTTCGCTAGAGTTTCGACCTCCGTCACCGCGGGCAATCGTGTGGAATCCTTGGAGGAGTTCACCTCTGCGATTTGCCTCGCCTCATCAGTTTCGAGCTGGGACAGGATTTTCTGTGCCGCTAAGAGCTGGGTCATGATGTCGGCGGAGGTCGAAATGCCGAAGTCTCTTGTCTTGGGGTCCGGAAAATGGGTTTTTGAAAAAAGCCGACCAGCCGAAAGTAGGGTCCGGGCTACGATATCGGACTCGGAACCGGCATCAGCAAACAATTGCTGGGTGTTGGGGAGGTCAATGTTCGTGCGATCGGGATCAAGTTGATCCGCCAATCTGATCGAATGTACGGAATGTTCCTTGATAAGAAACATCGAATCCGTGGTCACGACCATATCAGTGAGTTTTCCGTCGCCGTCGTGACCAATGGTCATCGAAAAGGCTGACTCACGCTTCCGGTCGATTGGGCGTTTCAAGACTTTGTCTATTGGAGGTTTGCTCATAGTCTCGAATGTCGTGCGTATCTGGTGCCTGAAAAGTTGCCGATGCTACGAAATCGCAATTAGAAGCGTGCGCCTTATTCCCCGCTCATCCTACTGCGAAAATATACCGGCCTTTTGAGCCTGCATTACGGCCTCATAGCGCCTTGAAATCTCGTTCAGTGGCAAAACTTGGCTATCGTCGAAACAGTCCTCCCATGCCGCAGCCCATTGATAAAATGTCGACTTGGCGCGATCCCCCTCCTCGTTCCGAATATGAGTGCGTAAACGCGCATCCTCACCAGCGCCGTTGTAGGTCAGAAACAAAGCGTCCATGAAACTGGAATACGATTCAAAAAATTTGTCATCAAGAAGGTAGCGGTAAATATATACTAGGTGATCCAAGTTTCTTTTTGTATCGATTATCTCATGGGGAGAGAATTTTTTCCAATCCCCAATCCAGCGATAATAGCAAAATAACCTATTTATTTGAGGGGAAATCCTGTCATAGATTTCTATCCTTTTCTCCACTAGCTTTCTGCTAGCCCATTGTTTTTGTTCGATCTCCTTGAGTGTCCGGCTAATTCTCCAACCTAGAATAGCAACGACGATCGGCGTAAGCGCCGAGATAACAAGTTTCGCAATTTCCATCTGCTTCCCCCGCTCCCCTCGGGGGGAACAAACTACATTGTGCACAAATGCTCAAGCTCCACCTCCAACAGTCTCGCCGCCTACGCTTTTGGCGTGAACGATCACCTGATTGATGGAAGGATGGCGGTTCCAGTTGACCCCGACTGTATTCGGCAGAATTGTACGCTCCATCCAATTGCCGGCGAGCACACCCATGACCACCCCCACGCGCGACCCACTGAAACCCACCGACGCTCCCCTCACCTTTGCCATCCTGGTCTTCCCCGGCTTTCCGATGATGGCGTTCAGTTCGGTGATCGAGCCGTTGCGCGCAGCCAACGTGCTGGCGAAGAAAAAATGCTACCGCTGGATCATCGTCGGTGCCGCCGAAGGCCCGGTCGAGGCCTCGAACGGCGTCGTCATCCAGCCCGGCTTTCTCGCCGGCGATGCGCCGAAGGTCGACCGCATCGTCGTCTGCTCGGGCGGCAATGCCGATCATCTCGTCGCCGACGATGCGGTGAGCTGGATCCGCAAAAGCCTGCGCAGCGGCGCCCATATCGGCGCGGTGGCGGATGCCGCCTTCTTCCTGGCGCGGGCCGGCCTGCTTGACGGCCATGCCTGCACCTTGCACTGGACAAGCCAGGCCGCCTTCACCGAGGCGTTCCCGGACATCGAGCTGAGGCGCGATCTCTACGTCATCGACCGCAAGCGCTTCACCTCGGCCGGCGGCGTCGGCAGCCTCGACATGATGCTGGAGATCATCACATCGGACTATGGCGCCGAACTTGCCGCCGGCGTCGCCGAATGGTTCGTGCACAGCCCGCTGCGCTCCAGCGTCGACCGCAAGCTGATGCCGCTGCGCTTACGCACCGGCGTCCAGAACGAACTGGTGCTGTCGGCCATCGCCATCATGGAGGATGCGGTGGAGGAACGGCTCTGGATGGCGGCGCTGGCGGAAAGGCTCGGCGTGTCCTCCGACAAGCTCGAACGAAACTTCCGCTCCGAGCTCAGCATCTCGCCCAACGGCTATTACCGCCGCCTGCGGCTGAAGCGCGCCGCCGATCTCTTGGCGCATTCGACGCTGATGGTGCGCGACGTGGCGCTCGCCTGCGGCTTCGCCTCGATGTCGAGTTTTGCGCGGGCATTTCGGGAGGAGCATGGGCACGCGCCGAAGGTGACGCGGAGGCGCTAGGTCCTCTCGGACGTTGGCGGGACAGCGCCCCCCTCTGCCCTGCCGGGCATCTCCCCCTCAAGGGGGGAGATTGGCAGCTTCGATGCTCCGCTCCTCCTGCGACGGGCGAAATTCGCGAAAGCGGCGATGACGGCCGATCTCCCCCCTTGAGGGGGAGATGCC